>NZ_JAUBRA010000025.1:0-82196 GCF_036701555.1 Microcoleus sp. Pol10D4 | reverse complement strand
GTTTAACTGCTTATCAATCCATTCAACAAGCTCTGTCTATTGATGGCTCCCTTTTTTCCCCTAGTTGAGCAATTACGAATATTGTTAGTAAACTTTTTGGGTTTAGTCGCACGACCTTCTCTCAGTAATGAGACATGAAAGTCTCTTTTACTGATGTCTATGCCTAAGACTGTTGATGTCATTGTTTGCTCCAGATGTACTCCGATTTATGAAAGAACCGACAGGCAATTGAAGACTAACCTTGTCAATGCAGGCTTTCCCGATAATACCGAGAGCCTCAGATACTGTCCAGTGTTATGTGCGCCTGTCATCAGTAATGGGAGCTTATCTACGCAACAGACTTATGCAGTCTAAGGGGCGGGCCAACTTCACCGATTGCTGATGTCCTATAGCCAGCACTTTCGCCTGTTACAGAACCTTTTCTACCAAACTTTCCTTTTTTCTTTAGATTCACTTGCTGTCGGTACGAGCGACTGACTGTCGGTACGAGCGAATGATTGTCGGTACGAGCGAATGATTGTCGGTACGAGCGCCTGAAAGTCGGTATGAGCGCCTGAAAGTCGGTATGAGCGCCTGAAAGTCGGTACGAGCGAATGATTGTCGGTACGAGCGACTGATTGTCGGTACGAGCGCCTGATTATCGGTACGAGCGCCCACTTGTTGGGGCGATCGACTAACTCACTCACTCTTTTAAGATACAAGGGGCGGGTTTTACCAATAATATTTAATAACAGCAAACAATCTACCTAAAGCCGCCCCATACAACTAATAATCTACATCAACCCTTTCTTTGATATAATAAAAAAATGTATATTCCAATTGACCGTTGAGCGGGGCGGGTTTACGAGATTGTTGGTTTTAGGCATAGATGGTTGGTAAAACCCGCCCCTACGAATCTGAAATTATAGTTGATTTTTCAGGTAAAATTAATATGAGAACTCAAGCTGCTGCTAGCTGTACTTGTTCTGCTGCTTTGGGCAAAGTCTGATTTACCACAATCCACTTGCCTGTAAGTGGGTCGCGATAAGTAATAAACGGATTAGATTTTAAAGGTTGACTGCAAGGTTTAGCGGCCATTTCTACACACTCCCAATAAATGGTATTGAATAACTACTACAACACCATACCTTTAATAATCGGCTATTTTGCCTCAAATCCGCGTGATTTATACCTGAACAATAGGTGATATTTTAGGTATATTTTGGTGACATAGAACACTGCATGATGTGATTTAAAACTGCGTTGGCAGTGAGCAGTATCACCAAAAACCTTCCGTAAAAAAAATCTGCCTTCTGGTTTTTACCTTCTACCTTTAAGAGGGCCACTATTTTCAGTATACATCTGATATTATTAAGTAAGGTAAAGACGTTTATCAGAGATCCCCTCACAAACTTATGGTGCTATTTGGATTTGGCAAAAAGTCGAGCCTGCCCTCTCCCCAAGAGGCATTACCGGGACGGGCAGAGTCGATGTCGGTACCGGCAACTCACTTTGTTAACGGCAATCCGCTCAAACCTCCCTTTCCAAACGGCATGGAGACTGCGTTGTTTGGCCTGGGCTGTTTTTGGGGAGCAGAACGCAAATTTTGGCAGCAAAATGGAGTTTTTTCGACGGCTGTTGGCTACGCAGCCGGGATTACTCCGAATCCTACTTACAACGAAGTTTGCAGCGGGATGACGGGACATAATGAAGTAGTTCTGGTTGTGTTCGATCCCAAAGTAATTAGTTACGAAACGCTGCTCAAAGTTTTTTGGGAAAGTCACAATCCTACTCAAGGAATGCGTCAGGGCAATGATTCGGGTACTCAGTATCGATCGGGAATTTACACATATTCAGCCAGCCAAAAGCAGCTAGCTGAATCTTCGCGAGATGCTTACCAGCAGGCTTTGACGGCGGCCGGTTACGGCAAGATTACCACTGAAATTATTGATGCTCCTGAGTTTTATTACGCAGAAAGCTATCATCAACAGTATCTTGCTAAAGAGCCGAACGGTTATTGCGGTTTGGGCGGTACTAAGGTTTGTTTGCCTGCTATGTCTCAGGCTTAAGACTTTACGTGCCTTATGGATAGGGACACATAGATCATAACCAAACATTGTTGTGTCCCTACAAAATATCTGGTGGGGCGGGATTCTAGCCCGCCATAAAAAGCCGAATATGTTAGTAGTTTTAAAACAGGTAATAAATGCTGACTGCTGTTGTAATTATCAATTTACTAATATCTCTGGTTTGCTTTTATATAGCTGCGAAGGTGTGGAAAATCAGGCGGACGATCGCACGTTTGGAAATTCGGATCGCAGCAATCGAACGCTGTAGCAGCAATATCCTCAGTATGTCGCCGGATTTCCTTGGTAAAAGGCAGCAAGGTACCCGCCAACTACGAGGGCGTTATCAACAACTAGAACTGCAACTGGAACAGGTTCAGCAACTTTTGGGATTGCTGGGTTTGGGACGGATGCTTTGGTCCAGGCGCGCTCGACGTTTGAGGTAAGCTATCCTAAAATTGTCGCCTGTGCTGACTCCCTAGGGTTTTCAACAATATTTCTACCTTTGTAAAGGGCTGCGATCGGGCAAACGCCCCTAAAATTGGTGTATGGAGAGAAGTTATAAAAATGTCAACTAAACGTTCAGGATTATTTATTGGCGGTTTGCTTGTGGGTTCTGCGATCGGGGCCGTGACTGGCTTGCTGATGGCACCGCGACCGGGCAAGGAGACGCGGCAGATATTGAAAAAATCGGCCGATGCTTTGCCGGAGTTGGCGGAGGATTTATCGACTAGCGTGCAGTTGCAGGCCGATCGACTTTCTGAAACTGCAATCCGAAATTGGGACGAAACTTTGATTAGACTCAAAGAGGCGATCGCGGCAGGTTTGGAAGCGACTCAGCGGGAACGCCAAACACTGTCGGAAGCTGAAGCTGAAGTGAGTCCCCCGTCGCGCCCTCCCATCCGCTAAATGGCATGAAATTCTCAACCCCCCATCCCAGATTCAAGTGAGTGATCCCATATTTTGGCTAGGACTTTCGATTTTGCTAGTGGCAGTTAGCCTGACTGCTGTTTTAGTGACTTTAATACCTGCGGTGCAAGCGCTGGCGCGGGCGGCCCGCAGCGTGGAAAAGCTCGCTGACACGCTTTCTCGCGAATTTCCGCCCACTTTGGAGGCGATTCGGTTGACGGGGCTGGAAATTAGCGAGTTGACGGATGATGTCAGCGAGGGAGTACAAAGTGCGGGCGAGGTTGTCAAACAGGTCGATCGAAGTATTGGTAGCGCTAAAAAGCAGGCGCAAAATGTGCAGGTAACTACTCGCAGCGTGGTGACTGGGATTAAGGCTGCTTGGAAAACTTTAACTCGCAAGCCACCGATTTCTGGGGCAAATCGCCGTTCAACAGAGAGATTGTCGCCGAGTCAAAGAAGTGCAATTTCGCTGAGGGATTCGGGTTTGGAGGATAGGTATTCTGGGCTTTACGGTGCGGGTGCGAGTAATGGGGAATCGCCACGGTTGAGGGGTAGTGAGGGTTCGGGTTCGCCGGGGGATGCGGAAGATTTTGAGGAAGTGCGATCGAACGATTCTTGATTGCACCCAATTCCTCATCATCCCTCAACAGCACACCCATCCCACCAGCAAGGATTCTTATCAATAAAATCCATTAAAGCATCATACTTAGGCGAACCCTTTTGTTCCACATATTCCAAAGCCCCCCAACTTCCCCACTTAGTAAATTTACTCACGTCCACAAAGTGCATGAAAAGACTGCCTCCAGCTTGTTTCCAACTATTCAGTAATTGGGTGTAGATATCATACATTTCTGGGCGCCTATTTAATTCCATAAAAAACTGAGTCAGTTTTTCGTTATTCTCAACTCCTTCAATACCTACAATATGTTGACCGCCCTCGTAAACAAATAACTTGAGGCCTTTTTTTTGAGCCACATCTAAGAAATACTTAAAGTCATTCTCAACATCGGGCAAACTATCTTTGAACCCCGGCAGTAACCCGCCCTCTCTTAATTGCTTAAAAGCTTTCCCAAATCCGCCATCTGCGTCATTCAACCAAGACTCTACTGTGCTGACATTTTCTTTCCCGCCCAAGTTGCCACTAAAATATCCAGCTATTGCTAGGGCATCAATACCGTGTTGATAACAAGGTTTATTGCCCTCAGCCACCCAATAGGAACACTCTAAAGAATAAGTTTCTAACTCTCTCCAAGCTCTTTGAGTTCCTAACACGCAGACAACTCGATTCTTTTGATCCCCAAAAACGCCTTTCCAGATATCGCACATTTGAGCACTACGCATTCCGTGCCATTGCATAAAAGCATCGCCTTTATCCCCCCACCTCGCTTTACCTTGTTTCAAAGCATAATGCGCTTGTGGAAATGACCAATTCCAAACCTCATTAGAATACTCTACATTAACTTTCAGCTTGGGATCTAAACTATCTTTGACCATTTTAGCAAAGTTAGTCAAATATTCATCCGTAGCCTGATGTGGCATATTAAACCAGGGTTCTGCTTGGACTTTGTTAGATAAATTCACCATAACTTCTATGGGAACATTTCCTCTGTAAGCATAGGATATACTCTCTGGTTTAGGTCGGTTTGACCATTCTTTTTGTTCAGAACCATTTGTCCCCATCCAGTCCATAAAACGCAAGACTCTAAATTTTTTAATCTTGTCTATAAACAGCGGATTAAATATTTCACCACTTTGAAAAAGCTGTTCATCTTGGGAGTGAACAACTTTAATATTGCGGATATAGTTCCCTGTTTTCTTGGGATCGGTAACAGTAATTATAATCATTATGCCTCCGCCTTGTGTGGCATCGACATTAATGATATCCCTCCCTGGTTTCGACGCAGCCTCATCTTTTTTGGCATCAAAGCTATATTCGATCGCACCTTCACCCTCATAAGTAACAATATATTGCCCTGAAGGATAGCGATTGGGGATTTCCCTAAGTAATAGCGTACTTACCCTAGTATATTTAGGAGCCTCTTCGGGAGATGGGAGAGACTTAACCCACCCATTTTCATCAAGATTTAAAAGATTATACTCCTCTGTATCCCATTCACCTTTACAGTTTGCTTGTCCGCTAACGCATTGAGTTATCCATTGTCTAGAAGATTTGAAAGCATCTAAAAAGGGTAATTGTGTTGACCAGTCAGCAATACCATTAAGCCCAACTCCTAAAGAAGAGCGAGAATTTGATGTATTTTGTACATCGGCCCGCACAGCTACTGTGTTATTTACTTGCCGTACTGGTGTGGGAGCAATATTATTTGTTAAAGCCCAACATCCGGGAATGAAAATGACAAAAATTAATAAACCTAGCACAAAGCCCAGAGCTTTTTTGTTCGATCTGATACTTAATCGAGACATAAATTTGACTAATTTGATTGTTTTAGGTAAAATCGAAGCGGATGTGGTCAGTTTTAATTTTGATATTTTATCAAAAAGTTTTTTCTCAAACTATCAGCTATAAGATTATTAACATTTTTGCCTCTCTGTGGAGGGGCGAGATCACTTTCTGTCCCCAAGTGCGATCGCACATCTAATCCTCTTTATCCAAATCTTCTTTTTTCGGAGTTTCTGAAGTTGAGGGGAATTCTAATCTGATGTTAATATCAATTGATATTGTATTTTTCTCAATCACACCTATACCAACTATTTTTACTAATGCTTCTGTAGGTACAGAATTATTTATTTTAAATTCAGGAGAAGACAGAGTTTTATATCCGGCTTCCTGTAGCCGATCGCAAATATTGCGCCAATTTCCTACAGGTTCGTTAGGTACATCTGCGAGTTTTTTAACATATTGGTATAAAGTTTTACATAAATAAACTTCTGCACTTTTGGAACTCTGAAACAGTTGGCGGGCGATTTCGGCGGGACTGCAACCGGAAAGCAATCCTCGCAGGTAAAGTTTTTCTGTTTCTGTTAGTCCCCGGCGCGATCGAGGAGAGATTTGCCGTTTAGCTTCTGCAAAAGCTTGGTACAGTCTTTCTAAGTCCCAGTGTTTGGCGGCTTCGGCAAATAAGTCTTCTTTTGATGCCATTGTCGGGTGTGTTGAGATGTGGCTAACGATAGCATAACCGAAATTGCTAGCGTTTGTTAGTTGTTTGCTAGCTTTACTTACTGTATTGTTATATACATCAAACATAGTTGAGTTTGTTGGGGCGGTGGGACGCCGAGTCGGAATACTCAGATTCAACAATGGGCGCGATCGTTTTTGACAAGAAATCATTTATTTAATACAAGCAAACACGCGGTAAGTCTCTGTACTTGTCCCGGTTCAACACGAGGAAATAACGTGTCTAATTTTTTTACGCCGGATTTTAATAACTAATTTCCGCTTGTTTGTCGCTGTTGCTTGTAGTTATAATCTTCATCGTAGTCAATAGTACCGAGCAATTCCAATATTTTTAGTTGCTTGCGACGTTGAATGTACTCGCATAAAGCCGCTTCCATTAATGTATTAGGTGTTGGATGATTACTCAAATCAAGGGCTTCTTGAAGAAGAGTTTTGTCAATTTCGAGCGTAGTTACCATGTATTTTCCTCATGCAAGTAGGGTATGACGCAATTGTCACCGAACAATGCTGTATTTTTAGTGTCACACTGAAAATATATCAATGGGCGATCGCATCTGAACTCAGAACTTCCGGCGTGACTCGTCGCCAAGTTTCTCCCCAAAGAAAGAAATCCTGATTCGGCGTAATGCACCAACTTCCATGTATAATTGCCATATTGATTAGATTGTGATGGAAAAAAATATTGGGTTTTCTTGCGTTAACCCAACGGACGAGAAAAGACTGAAAAAATGGCCGTAGTGGTAAACCACTAACATCAAGCCTTAAATAACTTTACTGGAAATATACCTCAAAAAATATGAAAGCATCAGAAACTAAACTACAAAAAATCCTAGAAGGAACCCAACAATATCTTGTTCCGCTATTTCAACGTCCTTATAGCTGGGAAAAACAACAATGGGAAAACTTATGGAATGATCTGATAGACTTGACAGAACAGGAAACTATAACACCTCATTTTATGGGTTCTATTGTCACATTACAAACTATTTCTGTACCTGAAGGAGTATCTAAATATTTATTGATTGATGGTCAACAAAGACTAACAACTATTTTAATTTTATTGGCTGTTGTACGCGATCGCGCCAAACAACAAAAAGAAACAAATAAACTAGCAGAGCAAATTAATAATACTATTCTAATTAATCCTTATGAAACAGGTTTAGAACTATATAAACTACAACCTACTCAAGCAGATCGCTGGAGTTTTCATCATATTATCGATCATGGTTCTCTTAATTCTGAAACCTCTTTAATTAATGAGTGTTATCGCTTTTTTGACAAAAAAATAAGTCAGAAAAACATTGAATTGAGCTTGATTAAAACAGCCATTATTAGCGGTTTTTCCTTGGTTAGTATTCTTTTAGACAAAGACGAAAATCCGCACTTAGTTTTTGAAAGTTTAAATGCTAAAGGAAAACCATTAAGTCAAGCTGACTTAATTAGAAACTACTTTTTTATGAAGATTAATGAAGAAGAACAGCAGAAAAATTATGCCAAATATTGGGAACCGATGCAAGCTGCTTTAGGTGATAATTTGACTGAGTTTATTCGTCATTATTTAATGAAATATGGTCGGGAAGTTAAAAACGACCAAGTTTATTTGACATTAAAGGATAGGGTTAATGTCAAAAATGCTTTAGAATCTTTAGAAGATTTAGCTAAATTTGCTGATTACTACAATAAACTAATTAATCCTAGTCAGGAAACCAATAAATCTATTAATAGTTTGCTGATGCGGATCAAACGACTAGAATTAACTACAGTCTATCCATTTCTACTCAATTGTTATGATGATTACAGCGAAGGTAAATTTTCAATTGATGAATTTGTCGAAGTCTTAAAGATTCTTGAAAATTTTATTATTCGGCGTTTTGTTTGTAACCTTCCCACTAACTCCCTAAACAAAATGTTTCCTTCTCTATACAGTCAAATCAGACAAAAAATAGATCAAAATTTTATGGTGGGATTAAAGGAAACTCTTAGTAGCAAAAACTATCCCAAGGACGAGAAGTTTAAATCAATGTTAAAAGAAGTAGAACTTTATGGTGTTAAGAAGTCAGAAAAGGCTAGACTAATTTTAGAATCAATGGAACAATCATTCGGTCATAAAGAAGGGGTATCTTTCAATAATCTTTCAATTGAACATATTATGCCCCAAAAGCTAAATAAAGATTGGGAAAAATCTTTAGGGGAAGATTGGGAAATAACTCACGAACTTTTATTACATACGCTGGGAAATTTAACTTTAACAGGATATAATCCCGAACTTTCTAATCATCGTTTTCCCAAAAAGCGGGAGATTTTACTAGAAAGTCATCTGGAATTAAATCAGTATTTTCAAGAAAAAACAACCTGGAATAGAGCAGATATTGAACAGCGATCGGAAGATTTAGCCGAAATTTGCCTGAAAATATGGCCCTACTTTGGGGAAGGATCGGGACAAGAAAAAGTTGAGGGTATAGTTAGGGGAACAAAACCGAAATTTTTGTTTGTAAATAGCAAAAAATATACGGTTAAAACCTGGCGTGATGTGTTGGAAACTACCCTAAATATTGTTGCTGATTTAGATCAAGATAAGTTTCAGAAACTTGTTCAAGATTCTCCTCGTTTTGTGAATTGGAATGATCAAAATTTAAGAGATTCCAGACAACTAGAAAACGGGGCATTTATTGAAGTTAATTTATCTGCTGAAGATATTAATTCATTTTGTTTAAAAGTTATTGAAAGAGTAGGATTAAGTTCCGAAGATTGGCAAGTTGAAACGTTTCTGCGATAATTGGTTCGCCTTGCAAGATTTCAGGGTGACGTGTGACATAACGCGAAACAGATTGTGTAGTCATCGGAGATTAACAGGACAGATCCATCTTTATTATAGCTTAAGCTAAAACTCGGTAAAAGATTCAGGGCGGTGGTCATCCCAAGTACCAAAGTGGGCCCTTATCCTATCCTAAATCTCACGCGGGCGATCGCCCTTTTTTCCCAAAGTGCGATCGCCCTATAATTTCAGCCTGGCAACAACTGTCAAATTCAACAGAGCGATCGGTATAATTAAAAAATCAACATCAAATACAGTCAATTAATGCCATGATTGCTAATTTGCCCATCAAGCTGCCTCACTTACCCAACAGCTTGCCCAGCGAAGGTTCTGTCCGCATAGAGTTAGTCAACGGACTCTTAATATTTAGCGCTTCTATTCAAACCCAGGAACGAATTCAAACTTTAACAGCTCAACAACAAGCATCAAATCTCACTCCCGAAGAACAAACAGAATTGGATGGATATCGAGAATTCATTAGCTATCTAAATTTGGTAAATGAAACCATGAAAAATACTTTTCTATATCCTTTGCGAGGCACTGTCATTGGCTATGATGAGCCGTTTGAACCTGCGGTTTCCTTGGAAGATTGGGAAGTGTTACAATGATTTTACTAGATACTCATATATGGGTTTGGTGGGTTGACGATAACACACGACTGACTCAGAAACATCGGGACTGGATACAACAATATCAATCTCAAGGTTTAGGAATCAGCATCATTTCTTGTTGGGAGGTTGCTAAATTAGTAGAAATGGGAAGACTTACTTTGTCCGTTACAGTTGATGAGTGGTTAAAACAAGCTTTGGCTTATCCCGGAGTGCAGCTACTCGAACTCACCATTCCCATCATTGTCGAGTCAACTAAACTCACAGGTTTTCACCGCGATCCAGCAGATCAAATCATTGTGGCAACTGCGAGGATTTGCGGGTGTCCCTTACTAACTGCTGATGCAAAAATTCTGGCATATCCTGATGTACAGACTCTTCAGTGACAGGTAAAAAATGCCTTAAGACGAATCTTTAGGTTGCGTTAGGATCGCGAATTAAATAACTTACAATTTTAATTGTTATTGTGGGATGGGCGTCCCGCCCGTCCTTTTTGGACGGGCGGGACGCCCATCCCACTTTCAAGAGTGGAAGTTATTTAATTCTCATTTTTTAGTCAGTTTGTCGGCATCTACGAAGACTCGTCAAAGCTCGATCGCCCTTTTTTCCCAAAGTGCGATCGCTCTTATTTAAATAATGTTAATATCGAAGCATGGATAGTGTGTACAGACTGCAAGGCGTTGAGTTTGAATGGGACACAAACAAATTCCAGATTAACCTAGAAAAGCATGGCGTTAGCTTTGAAGAAGCCGCAGAAGTTTTTTTCGATCCATTCTATCAGGAGGGAGATGCAACGGCTAATGACGAACAGCGTAACTTTATCCTGGGTTACTCCGGCACTCAACGCCTATTACTGGTTGTTTATGTAGAACGCAGCTTGCGAATACGCATCATTTCTTCCCGTCCTGCTACCCGCACTGAAAGGAAATTATATGAACAATTCTGAAGAAGAAATAAAATTGCAAGTGCGACCTCGTACAGGGGAAAGAGTCTCGCTAAACATTCCAATAGATACTTTAGCATCACTTGAGAAAATAGCGGCAAATCGAGATATGTCTGTAGAAGCCTTGCTTAAGTTTTATATAGGGCAAGGTTTACGGGAAGACTTAGCTAAAGTATTTTCAGAACGCTTGCTGGACAAAACTGCTCAAGTTTTAGCTAGACACCTTGAGTCAGCCGAAGAAATATCAACTATTATTCGAGAAATTCAAGCTGAAACAGCACGTTAAATGATGGCGCGATTTAAGTACAAAACTAAAAGGCGATCGCCCTTTTTTCGCAAAGTGTGATCGCCCTTATCTAACTTCTATTCCCCTCACATTACTAAGCCACTGCAAGTTCATATTGCAGAACTAAAATTTCATCAGCTTTCAACATAGCCATAGCATATTCACTCCCTTGACTATCAGCAAACTCCACTAAATACTGACATTCCTTTTCCGTATCATACACTTCAATAATAGTTCCCACAAGTCCAACTGGCAAACTAGAAATAGATGCGTATTCTGGTTCCACTAGCGCTAATCGCGTATTTGAAATCGGCTTGAGAATCGCAACAGAATCCAAAACTCTAAAGTGTTTGATCATAGTTTAAGAAAAGCTGAAATCCAACAACGGTTAGAATTAGTTGAAGTAATCCCCCAGAAATACCTTCTCAAGGTTTTTAGGGGCAGGTTTAGTTAGGATATACGCAATCGCAGCGAGTTTACCCATTTCACGCACCCGCCCTCCCCACGCTAGGATATAGGCATTACTTAGGCCTTAAGTTCGCGCTGCTAAACTCAGAAGCCACAATCATCGACCCAATCCCCGCATCCGTAAATATTTCTTGCAGCAAAGCATGAGGAATTCTACCGTCAATAATGTGAGCACCATTCACACCCTGAGCCAAACTCCGCACACAACAATTAACTTTCGGAATCATCCCCCCAGAGACAACTCCCGACTCAACCAACTGTCTCGCTTCCTGAATATCTAACTTAGCAATCAGACTCTCTGGCTTGTGATAATCCTCTAAAATTCCCGCAGTATCAGTCATCAAAATCAACTTTTCTGCTCCCAAACCAGCCGCAATTTCCCCAGCCACTGTGTCAGCATTAATGTTGTAAGATTGACCTTTTTCATCCGCCGCCACGCTCGACACCACCGGAATATAACCGCTGTTCACCAAAGACTCTAAAATCTGGATTTTCACGCCGCTGACTTCACCCACAAATCCAATTCCTTCCCGGCCATCTGGACGAGCTTGAATCAGATTGGCATCCTTGCCACACAATCCCACTGCTTTGCCGCCAGCTTGGTTGATTAACGAAACAATTTCCTTATTTACTTTCCCAACCAAAACCATTTCTACAACTTCCATTGTCGCCGCATCAGTCACCCGCAAACCATCCTTAAATTGCGGCTCAATTCCCAATTTTTCCAGCCAAATATTAATTTCCGGGCCGCCGCCATGAACCACAACCGGACGCATCCCCACGCAAGCTAGCAGCACAATATCCCGAACCACCTTGTCTTTGAGATTGCTATCTTTCATCGCCGCACCGCCATATTTGACCACAATGGTGCGACCGGCAAAGTGTTGAATGTAAGGCAGTGCTTCGGACAGCACCTCTACTCGATTAGTGTCCGAATTCCTAACAAAATCGCTTTGTTTGAGCATGGGTAAATTACAAAAGACTAAAAACTTAATTCTAAACTTTAATGGCTAAAGCACATATTAACAGCCACAAAAATCACTTTTTCCCTTCAAGTTATGGACGCACAGGTCCGATCGCCTTTATTGAACCCCATCCTCAAAAAAAGCATAGGTTTTTTTTATAAAAGCATTAAAATTTATGTATTATAACTTATACATTTTTTGCTACAGTCAATAAATGTATAACTCCCTAGATTTACTTAACGTTTTATGTTAACTGCTGTCGCCCAAAACTCCGAAAACCTTCAGTACAAGCTACCATCAGAGGCTGAGTCTTCCCCCCGGATGACGGTATTTTGCGATTTAGACGGGCCCATAGTCGATGTGTCCGATCGCTACTATGCCACCTATCAACAGGGATTAGCCGATACTCAAGCAGCTTATCTCGATCGGGGAATCAACCTCAACCTTCAAATCCTCAGCAAACAGCAGTTTTGGCAGATGAAGCAAAACCGAGTGCCCGATGCTGAAATAGCCAAAAGTTCCGGCTTGTCGGGAGAAGAAATTCACGTTTTTCTCGGATGCGTGAGTCAGATTGTCAATCAGCCAGACTTGTTGCACTTAGATCGCATCCAGCCGGGAGTGCAATGGGCGATCGGACTTCTGCACTCCCGCGGCGTGCGACTGATATTAGTTACCCTGCGACCGAGAAATCAAGCCGTTCAACTGTTACAAAATTACGGTTTAGCCAGACTGTTTACCAGCATTCGCGGAACTCAGATGGCGGATGCCGCCTATCACAACTATACAGCCTTAAAAACTGAATTGTTGGCTGAAGTGGCAGAAGAATTTGAGTCATCCCTGGGTTCGGCTTGGATGATCGGAGATACAGAAGCAGACATCCTCGCAGGAAAAGCATTGGGAATACCTACAATTGCCGTTACCTGCGGAATTCGCAGCCGCTATCAACTGCAAAAGCACCAGCCTAATTTCATTCTCAGCGATTTGATTATTGCCGTTCATCACTTATTAGGTTCGGCTCAACAAGTAATAGTAGAATGACTACAGTTAACTGTTGACTGTTGACTGTTGACTGTTGACTGTTGACTGTTAACTGTTAACGAATGACTGTTAACGAATGACTAATGACTAATGACTAATGACTAAGGCTTTTCTACATTTTTGGTCATTTCCCACAAGCGATTGAGCGGGAAATAAATCACCGGAGCCCAAAGACTGCTAAGAATAGCAGAACACAAAGCCACTCGCTGGTGATAGCTCCAAATTTCCAGTAAAGCCCGATCGCCCATAGAAAAAAATTGCAGCCCCATCACCGTTTCCGCTACCACCGCCATCCCAAACACAATTAGCGCGATCGGAATCGGATCTCTCTCAACAATATCTACCGGAATCGACCAGGTTTTCTGCAAAACAACTGTTAAGACTCCTACAACTACTAGACTCACAGCGTGGCTGGGATGAGGAGCCGTCATCGCATCTTGAAGAAACCCCAAAACCAAGCCCATGCTAGCAGCTCCCCAAACTGTACGTTTCCGCTTAATACTCCAAGCTACCAACCAAATTAACAGCCAGTTCGGTCCAATTCCCAGCAATTCCATTCCCGGCAGCCGAGTGGGCAATATCAGTATGCACAGCATCACAGATAGAAATGTAACTGCGAAGTTGAGAAATGGGCGCGATCGCGAAGACATCCGAGATAAAGCTTTCATTGTTGCTGTGCTCCCTCAGATGCTGCTGAAGATTGACTCTGTAAATCTTTCGTTTCGGCTTGCTTAGAGTGGGGGTAAACCACCGCCCACTCCAGAGCATTCATCGGTGCAGAGAACTCAACAACAGCTTCTGGAGCCGGAGTTTTATTCATATCCACCGAAACCACTTTTCCCACCGGCAAACCAGGAGGGAACAACTGACTAAAAGAAGAGGTTGAAACCACATCCCCAGGCTTGACATTGGGAACATTATCAAAAAACTCCATCACAGCCTGATTACCGCCTTTCCCGCGCATAAAACCCATGTGGCGACTGCGGGTAATTCCCACACCCAATTGACTTGTAGCGTCGCTGACTAACAGCACCAAGCTAGTATTAGGAGTAACGCTGACAACCCTGCCTACCAAACCGCCGGGGCCCATGACAGTAAAATCTGTTTTGATGCCATCCTTACTGCCACGCCCCAAGGTTACTTGCTGCCACCAGTGGTCGGCGCTGCGACCGACAATAGGAGCTACAATCCCTGCTGGTTTCTTAGCCGAAACGTAACCTAAAAGCTCTTTTAGCTTCTGATTTTGATTTTCTAATTCTAATACCTGCGCTTGCAATTCTTGAGTGCGCGCCGAGATGAGTTCCTCTTGCCCAGAGCCGTTGGCGTGAAACGGACGAGTCACCCAATTGTAGACTTCAAATACTGCCTCACCTTGTGTTTGCCGCACTCCCCAAGCGGCAGTTACAGCTAAACCTAAAAGAGCTATTGGCAGTCGCAGATCCCACCACTTTCGGAATGTATTTTTTAGCATAATTTCACTAATCTAAAATTGTTAAGTCAGGATTTTAGATTTGAGATTGCAGCCGTATTTCTAAATCCACAATCCCAAATTTGTTAACTACATATTACGCGACGACTGCCCGCTGAAAACCCGTTCCAACTGTTTGTTTTCCAATACCCTACCAGTTCCCAGAACCACGCAGCACAGCGGATCTGCTGCCACGTGAGTGACAATTCCTGTTTCGTGACTGATCAGAGTATCTAAACCTTTCATCAGCGCGCCACCACCAGCCAGCATAATTCCCCTGTCAATAATATCTGCTGCTAATTCCGGGGGGGTGCGTTCCAAAGTACGCTTGACAGCTTCCACAATTACTGAAAGCGGTTCCGACATACTTTCGCGAATTTCTGGGCCTTTGATAGTAACAGTTCGTGGCAAACCCGACAGTAAGTGCAAGCCCCGCACTTCCATCATTACATCGTCATCCTCTGGAGTTGGATATGCAGAACCAACCTGAATCTTAATTTCTTCAGCAGTGCGTTCGCCGATGACCAAATTGTGAACTTTTTTCATGTATTGGACGATCGCCTCATTGAGTTCGTCGCCGGCTACCCGCACAGACTCACTGATCACCGTACCTTGCAAACTCAAAACCGCAACTTCCGTCGTACCTCCGCCTATATCTATAATCATATTGCCAGTCGCCTCAGCAACAGGCAGCCCAGCCCCGATCGCCGCAGCGATGGGTTCATCAATTAACCGTACTTCTCTAGCACCAGCCTGAGTCGCCGCCTCAATGACAGCACGCCTCTCGACTCCGGTGACACCACTGGGGATGCCAATAATTATCCGTGGCGAAACTAAGCTTCGGCCTTCGTGAACCCTGCGGATAAAAGTCTTAAGCATGAGTTCTGCCGTATCGAAGTCTGCAATTACCCCGTCGCGAAGCGGGCGCAGTGCTATGACATTCCCTGGCGTGCGGCCGAGCATTTTTTTGGCTTCTTCTCCAACAGCCAGCGGTATTTTTAAATCTTGGTCGATCGCCACTACAGAAGGTTCCTGCAGAACAATACCTTGGCCCGATACATAAACGAGCGTGTTAGCAGTACCGAGGTCGATACCCATATCTCTAGATAACGAAAATCGATTGAGAAGACCCACTGATTCGTACCCCCCCCAAAAACTAAAATACTATTGTGTGCAATAATGTTGTTACAAAAGTGTAACCGAGGTGGATTCTATTACGTTTTTCATCCTGAGTCTAGTCAGAAATGTACATTGTCGAGCTCAGGTTGAGCGCAGACTTGCCAATCATCCACCATCAATATGTTCTCCTAACTCGATGTACAATCAGGATGAAGCCTCACAAGCGTTGTTCCAAGTTCAGTTTGGAGGCTAATGCGCGTGTGGACTGTTTAACTACATCACCGATCGACCACATTCCCAAAAAAGTTTATGAGTCTTAATGTTGTGACTTTAGTAGGCCGCGTCGGCGGCGACCCGGACGTGAAGTATTTTGAGTCGGGTACAGTCCTATGCAAGTTGACGCTGGCAGTGAGAAGACGATCGCGCAATAACGACGAACCAGACTGGTTTACTCTAGAAATCTGGGGCAAAACAGCGCAAATCGCTGCTGATTACGTTCGCAAAGGCGCTCAAATTGGAGTGACAGGCTCTTTGAAGTTTGATCGCTGGCAAGACCGCAGTACAGGAGCTAATCGCTCAATGCCAGTAATTAGAGTAGAGCAATTAGACTTGCTGGGTTCCAAGCGCGACAATGAGTCGGGTATGTCGCAACACAACAGCGAATTCTAGCGTTTGGGGAATTAGGGAATTAACATTTGTGAATTGGGTGGGTGCTCGTGACTTCAGAAAAGTTAGAAATTGTTCAAACTGAGTACCAAGCTGGGCAAGTAGCTTTTGAGAGTGGCCGGTATGCTCAAGCTGTGCAGAGTTTAGAAACAGCTACCGGTTTAGTCGATCGAAATTCCCGGTTGGGCGGTGAGGTACAGATGTGGCTAGTGACAGCCTACGAAGCCTCTGGCAATACAGAAAAGGCGATCGAGCTTTGCCGCAAGCTCACCCGCCATCCCCGCCAAGAAACCCGCCAGCAAGCAAAGCGCTTGCTGTTCATTCTCGAAGCTCCTAAACTCACTATCCCTCCTGAATGGATGGTGAAAATCCCAGATTTGGCAGCTTTAGATGAAAATCAATCAATCAGTTTTCAAGCCAATCCGAACGCTGATATCAAGTACGCTAAACCCAAGCCAGTCGTACCAGAGCCTGTAGATTTGAGCCAGGTTAATACGAAAGATAATAGGTTTATTTGGGTAGCGTTAATTGCGATCGGGCTAATTTTAGGTGGCTTATTTCTTAGTTATTAAAAGTAATGGCAGATATTCAAATCAGCGTCGAAGGACAAGATGCAGTTGCGGCTACGGAAGAATTGTTTGCGATTTCTGGCTTGTCGGGAAATTGGGAAACGGTGGGAGATGATGAAAAAGAGGGAATTTTAGCAACTGTTGGCGCTATTGTAGCTATTGCTGGCGGAACTCTCGCCATAGCAGAACAAATTCGCAAGTGGTATCAAGAATACAAAAAAGGCAAATCTGGTAAAAAAATTGAGAAAGTTTTAATTGTTGGTAGGCGCGGGCGTCGGTTGCTGTTGGAAAATGCCACCATTGACCAAATTAAGCAAATCCTGGACGAATAAACGGAGAGGGCGGGCACCAGGGCACCGCCCCTACGAAACCTCGTAATCGGGACGTAGAGATATCCGAACTAAATCGCAAAATATCCGGGAAAATAAAAATAAAATCGTATTCAACTTTAATCTTATGCAAAATATAAATTATAACTGTGAAAATTATACACCTAGACCTCAAAACTGTTCAAGATAATTATGTTGAATTTCGCTATTTTTTAGACAATCCCAATCATTATGAATCGAGGCGGCTGTGTCTGACAGAAATTGCCGATTTAATTAAACTTGCCGAACAAGACTATTATGTGGCTCTACCAGAAAGCTATCCTGTGACGGGAAAACGTTTATTTGACTGGCTTGATGGCACCGAACGCCTGTTTTCTCGGAAAATTGCAGAGTTGGGTAGAGAAAGCATTATTTTAGCCATCGCAACGGCAGAAAGACTCGCTCATTTGCCTTGGGAAGTGCTGCACGATGGCCAGAGTTTTTTGGTAGCAAAGCCCCAGCCCATTGTGCCGGTTCGCTGGATGTCTTCGGACAGCATTAAAAAGTTGTCACTTGATGAAGCCATGCCGGAAAATAGAGCGCTGAATCTCTTATTTATGGCAGCTTCGCCGCTGGATGTAGAAGATGTGCTGGATTTCGAGAAGGAAGAAGGATTGATTCTGAAAGCAACAAAGGATGCGAGGCAAGATTTAGCCCTAATAGTTGAAGAAAGTGGCTGTTTGACGGAATTGGGATATTTAATTGATAGTCATGACAAGGGATATTTTGATGTTTTCCATTTGACAGGTCATGGTACTATTAATGATAGCGGTGAACCGCGTTTTTATACCGAAACAGAGACTGGTAAAAATTATCCAGCTAGCGGTCAAGATATCGCTACTTCATTGAGATTTCGTCTTCCTAAACTACTATTTATGTCGGGTTGTCGGACGGGACAGCGTGGCAAATCGGGGTTGATTCCTTCCTTGGCTGAAGAGTTGCTGAGTTTCGGCGCTAAAGCTGTTTTGGGTTGGGGCAAAAAGGTGAGAGAAGAGGATGCGACGGCGGCCGCAGCAGCGCTATATAAGAGCTTGGCGGCAGGTTACGAATTGACGGAGGCTTTGGGTTCTACTTATCAAGCTTTAATTGCTCACCAGGCGCGAGATTGGCATTTGTTGCGGCTTTATGTAGCGGGAAATATGCCGATCAATTTGGTTACGACTGTGAGGACTCGCGGGCGGAAACGCGCACCGAAACCGACGGTTACAGAGCAGTTTTTGGATGCTGCGGGGCAGCAGGTAAAAGTCCCAACTCGCGAAGCTTTTGTGGGACGGCGGCGGCAAATTCAAAACTGTTTGAAAGAATTAAAATTTCCCTCGGTTCAAGTGGGTGTTTTGATTTACGGCATGGGAGGTTTGGGTAAAAGTAGTTTGGCTTCTAGATTGTGCGACAGATTGACGGAATTTGATAAGATTGTTTGGTCGGGAAAAGTTGATGAAGCAAGTTTGCTGAGTAAGTTGGGCGACAAGTTACAGAAGTTGCAGCGATCAGCTTTGCAGCGAGATGATGAGGAGTTGAAATATCGCTTGCGCGACCTATTTTGGGCTTTGGAAGAAATGGCAGAGTCCTCGGATAAAACGGGTTCAGGCGGGAATGGGAAGCCGTTTATGTTGGTTTTGGATGATTTTGAAAATAATTTAGAATCGCGACCAAATAGTGGCGATTATGTGTTACTGCCGGAAATGGCAAGGATTTTAGAGGCTTTGGTTTGGGCAATTCAAGAAACTAATGCGCCTCACCGTTTAATTCTCACTTGTCGTTACGATTTTGATTCGCGGCTGTTGCGGGATTTCTACAAGCAGTCTTTGGATGGTTTTAAAGGCGCAGATTTGCAGAAAAAATGCAGTCAGCTTGAGGCTTTTGCGCCAGGATCTAAGGTGGATGAGAAATTGAAATCGCCAGCACAGAATTTGGCAGATGGAAATCCTCGGTTGTTGGAACGGTTGAATTTGGTGTTGCTAGCTGAACAACTGGATGTAACTGCGATTTTGGCACAAATCGAGAAGACAACTGCGGAGTTTCGCGAAGATATTTTGAATCAGGAATTGTTGAAGCAGCTATCACCTAAATTGACAAATCTGCTGGAGTTGGCATTAGTTTATCAGTTACCAGTGCCGGGGGAAGCGATCGCCGCTGTTTGTACCAGCATTGCCGATATTGACAAAAATATCAACCGCGCCATAGCCTTGGGCTTGTTAGAAGTCAGTCCAGATTCATCGCTGCGAGTACCCCGGATTTTGTCGCTAAATTTGCCGGAGGATAGCGAAGGTTTGCATCGACAAGCGGCTGAGGTTTTGTATCGTCTCTGGTTGGAGGAAGCGGAATATTCTACCGAGGAAAAGGGGTTAGAAATTCATCGGTTGGCGATGCTGGGAAAAGTGGAAAATATTTCGGTAGAAATTGCCGAGTTTTTGACACATCGGTGGAGTAATCAAAGTCGATTTCGCGAATCTGTGAAAACTTGCGATGAGACTTTAGCAGTTTTTCCAAATTATCGCATTTTCCACAGTTTGGCTCGTTCTCAATCTGAATTGGGTGAAACGGATGCAGCAAAAAAGTATTACCAACAAGCACTAGATGAGTGTCCGCCCGCCGACGAAAGAGTAAAAGCAGCCATTCTTCACAATCGAGCAATAATTTATGCCAATCAAGGGGAAATAGCCAAGGCGATCGCATTTTATGAACAATCTCTCGAACTTCATGAAAAGATTGGCGATGTTCGAGGGAAAGCTGCTACTTTGCACAATCTAGCAGGAATTTATGCCAATCAAGGAGAAGTAGCAAAGGCGATCGCATTTTATGAACAATCTCTCGAACTTACGGAAAAGATTGGCGATATTCAAGGGAAAGCTGCTACATTGCACCAACTAGCAGGAATTTATGCCAAGCAAGAGGAAGTAGCCAAGGCGATCGCATTTTATGAACAATCTCTCGAACTTACGGGAAAGATGGGCGATGTTCAAGAGAAAGCTGCTACTTTGCACTGTCTAGCAGTAATTTATGCCAATCAAGGGGAAGTAGCCAAGGCGATCGCTTTTTATGAACAATCTCTCGAACTTGAGGAAAAGATTGGGAATGTTCAAGGGAAAGCTGCTACTTTGCACTGTCTAGCAAGAATTTATGCCAATCAAGGGGAAGTAGCAAAGGCGATCGCACTTTATGAAGAATCTCTCGAACTTGACGAAAAGAGTGGCAATGTTCAAGGGAAAGCTGCTACTTTGCACAATCTAGCAATAATTTATGCGAATCAAGGGGAAGTAGCCAAGGCGATCGCATTTTATGAAGAATCTCTTGAACTTTACGAAAAGATTAGCCATCTTCAAGGGAAAGCTACGACTTTGCACAATCTAGCAGGAATTTATGCCCATCAAGGGGAAATAGCCAAGGCGATCGCATTTTATGAACAATCTTTGGAACTGAAGGAAAAGATGGGCGATGTTCAAGGGAAAGCTGTTACTTTGCACGGTCTAGCAATAATTTATGCCAATCAAAGGGAAGTAGCAAAGGCGATCGCATTTTATCAAGAATCTCTCGAACTTACGCGAAAGATTGGCGATGTTCAAGGGAAAGCTGCTAATTTACACCAACTAGCAGGAATTTATGCGGATCAAGGGGAAATAGCCAAGGCGATCGCATTTTATGAACAATCTCTCGAATTTTACGAAAAGATTGGCAATGTTCAAGGGAAAGCTGCTACATTGTACCAACTAGCAGGAATTTATGCGGATCAAGGGGAAATAGCCAAGGCGATCGCACTTTATGAAGAATCTCTAGAACTTCAGGAAAAGATTGGTAATATTCAAGGGAAAACTGCTACTTTGCACCAACTAGCAGGCATTTATGCGGATCAAGGGGAAGTAGCAAAGGCGATCGCACTTTATGAACAATCTCTCGAACTTACGGAAAAGATTGGGAATGTTCAAGGGAAAGCTGCGACTTTGCACAATCTAGCAGGAATTTATGCGACTCAAGGGGAAGTAGCAAAGGCGATCGCACTTTATGAAGAATCTCTCGACCTTAAGGAAAAGATTGGCAATGTTCAAGGGAAAGCTGCGACTTTGCACAATCTAGCAGGAATTTATGCCAAGCAAGGGGAAGTAGCCAAGGCGAGCGCATTTTATGAACAATCTCTCGAACTTAAGGAAAAGATTGGCGATGTTCAAGGGAAAGCTGATACTTTCGCAATGTTAGGACAGTTGTTAGCAGATGAGAAAGGAGATTTTG
Source organism: Microcoleus sp. Pol10D4 (assembly GCF_036701555.1). NCBI lineage: Bacteria > Bacillati > Cyanobacteriota > Cyanophyceae > Oscillatoriales > Microcoleaceae > Microcoleus > Microcoleus sp. Pol10D4. The sequence continues at coordinate 60,569 of NZ_JAUBRA010000025.1, read as the reverse complement.
ACACAGCCTTGAATTATTTACAGCAATCTTTGGACATTTTTCAGCATTTGCGATCGCCCGAGGCGGACAAAGTGAGAGAAATTATTGCTAGGGTTCAGCAGATGGCTGGGGATTGATGGATGCACTCTAACTTAAGAAACCGGGTTTTTCGCAGTTTTTCGGTGGTGTATCGATGTTTTTGGAAAAAACCCGGTTTCTGGCCACGCATACAACCGAAGAAACCGGGTTTTTCGCAGTTTTTCCTTGGTGTATCGATGTTTTTGGAAAAAACCCGGTTTCTGGTCACACCCAAAATCGCTAAAATAAAACAAAGACCAAACCAGAAAGCGATTATTGTGAGCGATTCAACCGTAGACCAGATTTTGAAATTGGCCTCTCAGCGCGCGGATGCCGCTGAAGTATACTACCTGTCGAGTCAAGACACCCCCATCGAATTTGAAAACAATCGCCTCAAATCCCTGCAAACCAAAGCACTGCAAGGCGTAGCACTCCGGCTGATTTACAATGGCAAAATCGGTTTTGCCAGTTCCACAGATTTAACACGGATAGACGATTTAGTAGATGCAGCGATTCAAACAGCCGAAATCGGCGACCCCGCAGAATTTGAACTCGCCTCCAACTTCCACCTAAAAGGCCCGGAAACCACCTACACTCCGCCCACAACTCAAGAATTAGTCGAAAACGGCAAAAACCTCATCGAGCAAGTTCACGCCTACAATCCCGATATTATGGTAGATGTCGGCTTCCACGTCCGAAGTGGCCGCGTGAAAATTGCCACCACGCAAGACCTGTATGCTGAAAGAAGCAGCCAAATAGTCAGCGGCTCGATCGCCGGAAATTTGGTAAAGGGAGAAGATTTTATGCAAGCATACAGTTACGACGTTGCGCGCGATCGTCCCCTCGACACCAACAGCATCCTCGAATCACTCCTCGAAAAATACCGCCTCGCAGAACATTCAGCCACCATCGCCAGCGGTTCCTACCCAGTATTATTTACCCCCAGAGCCGCCGCTAGCACCCTCGGCGGCTTGTTTGATACCATCCTTTCAGGTCAAGCAGTAGTTCAAAAAGCCTCTCCCCTAGCCGACAAAATCGGCGAAACCTTATTTGACGAACGCTTTACCTTTTTTGAAGACCCCACTTTAGGCCCTTCTGCTTGTCCCTTTGACGACGAAGGTACGCCCACCACCCGCAAAATCTTGATAGACAAAGGTACTGTCACCGGATTTTATTGGGATCGCAGGTGGGCCGCTCGCGCCGGTGTACAATCAACCGGCAACGGTTTTCGTGGCGGATTGTCTCGCCCCGGCCCTGATTTGACTAACTTTTGCATTTCCCCAGGAAATACCGCCACTCAAGACTTGATTGCTAGCATGGACGAAGGTCTAATAGTAGAGCAGGTTTTAGGCGCCGGTCAGTCCAATCAGTTAGCTGGGGAATTTTCTGTCAATTTGGACTTAGGCTATAAAGTAGAAAAAGGCAAAATTGTGGGTCGCGTCAAGAATACAATGGTGGCAGGCAGCATTTTTGAAGCGTTTAAAAATTTGGCAGATTTGAGTAGCGAAGCCGAATGGGTAGGCGGTGCAGCCTATTTGCCGAGTATGCTGTTTCAACAGTTGGGTGTAGCTTCGAGGCAATAAGTTCAGTGCGGTTAATTCCAGGTGACGCTGATACTGTTGCTAGAAAAATTTTAGCACTCACCTCAAAAAAAACTGGTTTCTGCCACAAAGCATCTGTCAAATCGCCCTGCGGTAGCCCATAAACCTGGTTTTGGGTATGGGGTTCGCAAGTCCAGACATGGAAATAAAAACACAGAAACAGTGCCGGCAATTCAACGCTTTGCTAATTCATGCAAATAGGAAAAAACAGGGAAAAAGGTACAATGAAAGAGCAAAATGTCAAGGATGGAACTCGGAAGAAGAAAAAGCACTTTTTCTTTCTTTTACCTTTGGTTTTTTGCCTTTTAACTCTAGTGACTGGATGCGTTCAGTACGATGTCGGGGTTAACTTTGAGAGTCAAACTCGTGGCGAAATCGTGCAGCACATTAAACTGGGGGAAAGGTTGACGAGCTTCAGCAGCGAAACTGTTGCAGAATGGTTGAAAAGCGTAGAACGCCGGGTGAGGTTGCTGGACGGACAAACTAAACGGCTTTCCCCCACAGAAGTTCTAGTGAGGATTCCATTCAATAATGGAGCCGAGTTGCAAGACAAGTTCAACCAATTTTACAATCCGATCGCACAAACCCCAAAACCTCGGGTTGCAAGTCCGCTAGAAACCGATTTGCCGCAGTTTGAATCTCACCTGAATGTCAAGCAGAATAATTTGTTATTGGTGCTGCGAAATCGGTTGAGTTTGGAATTGGATTTGCGCTCTCTTTCACTGCTTTCTTCTAATGGCAGTCTGCTGCTGAGTCCGGGGGGACTTTTGGAGCTAGACTTTAGCTTGAACACGCCTTGGGGCGCCGAAAGTATTGAAACTGTCGCCGGTGCGCTGGTTCCCGAAAGCTATCAGCAAGGAAAACAGTTAGTTTGGAAGCTCAAACCCGGAGAAGTTAACTATTTGGAGGCGATATTCTGGATTCCCAGTCCCGTAGGAATTGGGGCGCTGATTATTGCCTTATTTGTGGCGGCGGGCATTGCTTTGAAATATAAAATATTGCCAGCACTTGGAATCGGCAAGAAACCGCAAAACATCGGCCAAACCTAAAGAGGATATGTCCTGCAGGGGCGGGTTAACCAATCTCTTCAATCAACTCTCTGAGTTCCAATAAGCCCGCCCCTCCCCGGATATTATGGTTAATTGACCCATTTGATGTTATCAAAAAAACTGGCAGCATCTGCCAAAAGACAGTTGACGATGGGCCAAGAATTTGCTTAACCTGAATTGAGAATTAGGAACAGAGAAAATGCGAGCGCTAAATTTCTTCTTCATCTTTCTGATTTGCTTGGCTCTAGTATTTTTCAGCATCGAAAATACACAGTCAGTCGCGATTCAAGTTATCGAAGGCGTCCAAGTTAAAGCTCCGCTGTGCGTAGAACTAATTGTAGCGACCGGATTAGGGGCAACACTAGCGTGGCTGTTCAGTCTGTGGTCGAGAATGCAGCGAACCCTTGCGTTGCGCCAAGAGATGCGCCAAGTTCGCGAAAAAGAGCAGCGGATTCAAGAATTAGAACAAAATCTGGAACGCTATAAAGCCGAAGTAGAAGTCCAACAACCTTTGTTAGAAAGTGCAGAACCGATAAGTTTAGAAATAGCAGCCATTGAGGCAAAAGCTGCTGAAATAACCGCCAATTAACTTGATATGCTCTCTCGTCTTCCCAGAGGCAAAATCTAAAATCTAAAATCTAGAATCTAAAATCTAAAATCTAAAATCTAAAATCGAATGACCGTTTCCCGAGACCAAGATGGCTTAGAAACGATTTCCGAGGGTATCGCAATTTTAATTGACCTAGCGGAACGGGGAGAAATTGATCCTTGGGACGTTAAGGTAATTGAAGTGTTCGATCGATGTCTGAGTAAGCTTACGAACGCCTGCGATGCAGATCAGAGTAAGGATTTCTCGGATTTGTCCCACTCCGGCCAAGCGTTTTTGTACGCTTCAATGCTGGTTTTGCTCAAAGCAGAAAGTATCGTCCTCTCAGAACCCCCCGCGAATCCCGACGCCGACGAGCCGGCAGTAGAAGACGCAGAGCACTCAGGCGGGCGACACTTGCCGCAGCACTTAGAGCGGCAATTGCGCCGTCGCGGTGTAGCTCAACTACCGCAAAAACGCCCGGTGACTCTCCCAGAACTGATTGAGCAGTTGCAGCTAATGAAAGCAGCAATGGAGCAGCAGACAGTTACCCCCCGGCGCCGCCCTACCTCAAAAATGCGATCGCAAGCGGCCCAGGCTATCTTTGAGCTAGCTCACCAAGAAAATCTCGTAGAAACTGCTAGCGAACTCGAACGGTTTCTGGCTCAGCGGGGCGCGGAAATAGACGAGGGTTGGCTCGACTTAGACAAATTGCTGGAACTCTGGCATCATAACGATTTGCACTCTCCTGTCAACCCAGAACTCCCGGTATCGACTGGGGAAGTTAACTTGCCAAATCATGACCGCGTGGGTATTTTTTGGGCGTTGTTGCTGCTATCGGCTCAGTCTAAAGTAGAGTTGCTTCAAGAGGAGTTTTACCAAGACCTCAAAATCCGCGCGCTTTGAGCTTGCAGGGTATTAGGTTCTCGGGGGAAACTAATAACAATGCCACTGCGTCGGTTAAGATTCCAGGCAGAATCTTGCTCTATGGCATTCTGTTGCTGAGTCTGGGATGCGGAGAGCGGGAGTGTGAAGTTATTGCTGGTTCCCGATACTTGGTTTCTTAAATCTAGGTAAATTCGGAATAAATGATTGATAGCCTGGTACGATGGCGCCTATAAACAGGTCAGTCGATTTTAGATTTTAGATTTTAGATTTTAGATTTTAGATTTTAGATTTACTTTCGCATTGAATCTGAGAGCTTGAACTAGCGTCTAAAATTTTGAAATCGACCCGAACGCTCGCGTCGGAAACTTGTACCCGTTTTTGGGCGGGGTCAGGATTTTGCTGTGCTCGATCGATTCGACGATCGCAACCGCTAGCATCTAATTGTTCAGTTGATATCAGTTAACAGATAACAGAGGGTTGAGGAAGTTAAGAATGAAAGCGATGATTCTGGCGGCCGGTAAAGGCACTCGCGTCCGTCCTATTACTCAGACAATACCCAAACCGATGATTCCCATCCTGCAAAAGCCAGTGATGGAGTTTTTGGTGGAATTGCTCCGCCAGCACGGATTTGACCAGATTATGGTCAATGTTTCCCACCTGGCAGACGTGATTGAAAACTACTTCCGCGACGGTCAAAAGTTTGGCGTACAAATTGGCTATTCTTTTGAAGGGCGAATTGAGGAGGGAGAAATGATTGGAGAGGCTCTCGGCTCGGCTGGTGGCATGAAACGAATTCAAGACTTCTCGCCGTTTTTTGACGATACTTTTGTGGTGCTGTGCGGCGACGCTTTGATTGACTTGGACTTGACTGCTGCTGTGAAGTGGCACCGGGAAAAAGGGGCGATCGCTACTATTGTTATGAAATCGGTTCCCCGCGAGGAAGTTCCTAGTTATGGAGTGGTGGTAACAGACGAGTCTGGTAAAATTAAAGATTTCCAAGAAAAACCTTCTGTAGAGGAAGCTCTGAGTACCGACATTAACACTGGTATTTATATTTTTGAACCGGAAATATTCAAATACATCCCTTCGGGCGAGGAATACGATATTGGTTCGCAGTTATTCCCCGCGCTAGTAGCAGCAGGCGCGCCTTTTTACGGGATTAGCATGGACTTTGAGTGGGTGGATATCGGCAAAGTTCCTGACTATTGGCGGGCAATTCAGAGCGTGCTGCTGGGACAAGTTAAAAATGTTTCGATTCCGGGAATTGAAGTACGCCCTGGCATTTACGCTGGTTTGAATGTAGCTGTTAACTGGGATAAGGTTGATATTACTGGGCCTGTTTACATTGGGGGGATGACGATCATTGAGGATGGAGCAAAAATTATCGGCCCGACAATGATTGGCCCAAATTGCTGGCTTTGTAGTGGCGCCACTGTGGAAAACAGCGTGATTTTTGAGTATTCCCGTTTGGGCCCGGAGGTGCGGTTGGTGGACAAACTGGTGTTCGGGCGCTACTGCGTTGATAAAACTGGCGCTGCGATCGATTTGCAAGCGGCGGCTCTCGATTGGCTGATTACTGATGCTCGCCAAGTTTTACCGACTCAACACGGAGAAGAGAGGCGGGCGATATCTGAAATTCTCGGTCATGGTGCATAATTGCTAATTGCTAATTGGTAATTACTCAAGGTAAGGTGCGCTAGGCGCACCCTACTTTTACATTTATGATCTCAGCTTTTAATTCTGGTAAGGTGCTTAGGTTTCACCCTACATTTTAAGACTGAAGATAAGTATATTGGCTGAGACTCCGCTCGTAATTTTGCAGCAAAAGTTGGGCCTCGGAAAGAGTAATTTTATTTTGCTGCAAAGCTGCTTCTGTCTGACGGCGGATGCTTTCCACCAAATTTTCTGAATCGTACTGTACGTAGCTGAGGACTTCTTTCATAGTGTCTCCTTTCACAACGTGTTCGATATGATAACCAGAAGGTGTTAGCTGAATGTGAACTGCATTTGCGTCACCGAATAAGTTGTGAAGGTTGCCCATAATTTCTTGATAAGCACCTCCCAAAAATAGCGCCAAATAGTAAGGTTCTCCAGGTTTGAGAGTATGCAGTTCCAAAACCGACTTTACATCTCGCAAATCAATAAATTGGTCGATTTTGCCGTCGCTGTCGCAGGTGAGATCGGCTAAAACACCGCGTTGAGTCGGTTCTTCGTCGAGTCGGTTAATTGGCATAATTGGGAATAATTGGTTAATTGCCCAACTGTCCGGTACTGACTGGAAAACAGATAAGTTGATGTAATAAATGGACGCCATCACCTTTTCTAAGTCTTCCAAATCGTCAGATACGTATTCATTTTGCCGCGCGATCGCCTGTATCTTATCGCAGCAAGCCCAGTACAACTGTTCGGTTTTCGCCCGTTCCGCAATCCCCAAATAGCCTAAGTTAAATAAACTGACTGCTTCTTCCTTGAATTGGATGGCATCGTGATAAACTTCTTGGTAATTTTCGGGACTGATAGATTGGTAAATTTCGTAGAGATTGCGCGGAATTTGGTGCGCGTTTTCGTCTACTGGTTCGGGTACTTCTCTAGGGACATCGCTAGTACCGAGTACGTCAAAAACTAACACTGATTGGTGAGAAGCGATCGCCCGCCCGCTTTCGCTAATGATAATTGGAACCGGGATTTTGCGCTCGTCGCAGGCATCTTTCACTCCCGCTACTACGTCGTTAGCGTAGTTTTGCATATTGTAGTTTTTGGAAGCGTGGAAGTTGGTTTTAGACCCGTCGTAGTCAACGCCGAGTCCGCCGCCTACGTCCAAGTAGTTCATATTAGCTCCCAATTTAGCTAATTCTACATAAATGTGGCTGGCTTCTCGAATGGCGTCTTTAATGACACTAATTGAGGAAATTTGAGAGCCGATGTGGAAGTGCAGTAACTGCAAACAATCGAGCATTCCAGCTTTTTCTAGTTCGCCGACTGCGCGGATAATTTCAGGAATTGTCAAGCCAAATTTTGCCCGATCGCCCGTGGAACCTCCCCAGCGGCCAACGCCTTTGGTAGTGAGTTTTGCTCGCACTCCCAAAATCGGTTTAATTCCTAATGCTTTGCTCGCGGCGATTGCGATTTCTACTTCCTCTATTTGCTCCAGCACAATTACGGAAGTTTGCCCTAGCCGCTGCGCCAAAATAGCAGTTTCGATGTATTCACGGTCTTTGTAACCGTTACAAATTAATAAAGCGCCTGGGTTTTTTAAGGTCGCCAAAGCTATCATTAATTCCGGTTTAGATCCGGCTTCCAGCCCGAAGTGATGGGGTTGACCGAAACGCACCAAATCTTCAATTAATTGTCGGTGCTGGTTGCATTTTACTGGAAAGACACCGCGATAAACATTTTTGTAATTGTACCGAGCGATCGCTCTGGCAAAACAAGAATTTAAGCGCTCGATCCGGTCTTCCAAAATATCAGAAAATCGAATCAGCAGGGGCAAAGCCAAATTTCGCTGTTTCAGGGATTCTACCAGTTCGCACAAGTCGAGAGAACCGCCGCGATCGCCCTTGGGAGACACTGTAACGTGACCGGCTGCATTGATCGAAAAATACGGTTCGCCCCAACCTTGAATTCGGTAGAGTTTCTCACTATCTTCTATTGTCCAAGATTTTTGTGGCAGTTGAGCCGTTACCAAAGCACTGTCTGGTGCCGCCGAACTCGTGACTGTTGGCGAGTGAGTCGATAGCGGATCAAGATCGGAGAAAGCAGCGGTGGCTGGGGAACTCATCTTATTGGCAACCTCTTTTAGGAGTGGTCAAATAGATAGTTTATCGCAGATATCGGGTTTCCTGATGCAGTTGAAAAATCACTTTGAGTACACGGGCGGGCGATTTTAGATTTTAGATTTTAGATTTTAGATTTTAGAATTGACTCTACAGATGGATGAAGGTGGGGGATTCAACTAAAATCTCAACCGTAATTGCTCTGCTGGACTCTTTTCTTCAAGCAAGTATCCCTATGCAGGTGAACTCAGAAACCGGGTTTCTGAGTTCACCTGCGCCAAGAGAGTTATCGGACGATCGCTCGCCCGACACACACTAACCAAAAATCACCTCCGGCGGCGCCATGTCAGCCCCCATCATCAATACCCCGCTCTTAGACTTCTTCAAGCCCGGTTGAGGCGCTTTTTCTGGGGTCTTCTGAGCCGGTGCAACTGAGGCTGGCGGTGTCACCTGCGTTGGAGGTACTGCCTGTGCTCCTGGCACCACGGGTTGCTGCGACAGCCAACCCAAACCCCCTACAGCCCCAGCCATCAAAGCGGTGTAGCCAATGTACAAATGCACCGGACGCATTTGAAAGCCTTCGCCTGAGTCGGAATCGGAAACAGACACATACATACTGGGAATTGGAGTCGGAGCGGGTTTGGGCAAAGCATTCGCCATAGCGCTGCCGTCTAGTCCCAAGGCGTCGCCGAGTCTGCGGATAAAACCTCTAACGTAAATATCTTGGGGCAGTTTGTCGATTTCCCCATTTTCGATCGATTCGATGTGGTGCAGCGGCACGAGAGTTTGACTGTGGAGTTGCTGCAGGGATAGGGAGCGAACTTGCCGTCCCTTACGCAATTCTCTACCCAACTCCTGCAAGCACTCTTCTCGCTCTTGAACTGCTTTTGCTGCTTCTTCTTCCTTGGTGAGTTTTTTCGGCTTTTTGGGAAAACCGAACCCTGGGAAGGATTTTCCGGGGACGGTGACAGTTGCAGGTGGAGCTGACTCGACTTTAATTTCGTCTTGGGGCGCTTGTTTGCTGTCTTCAGAAGTGTTAGTGTCTCGATCGGAGTTTTCTTCGGTGTCGGACTCGGTTTGGGGCGGCGCTTCCACACTAGCGCTGCGCCAATAGAAGACAGGAGCAGCTACTGGTGGCTCCAATTCTTGAATTTCTGTCACCGTCTCAATGGCAGGACTTACAGCAGTAACACTATCTTGGGGTACTTGCGGTTCAATTTTGTTTTGTTTGGGAAATCTGTCAAATGCAAGCTTGACGGCTTCTCTGCTAACTGCTCTAATTAAAATTTCGGCAGCGGAGGCTGCTTCGCCCAACATTGTTTGCAGGCTAGCTAGAGCGTGGCTATAGGTGTCGCTACAGAGGAGTTCAGCTTCTATTTGACCTAGGACAGAACGAAAACTTTCTTGAGAAATTTCAATAGTTGGGTGATCTGTCACCCCAAAATAAGCCTCGGGTTTCAGTGCCATAATATTCATGTTGTCTTGGTAGAAGGTATCTGAGTACGTTCTTCGACAGGTTGGCAGTGATTCCGGATGTAGGTTGGGGGAGAGTGGGAGAGTGGGGCATCGGGCATCGGGCATCGGGCATCGGGCATCGGGCATCGGTTGCCCCTCACCAATAACTATTGTTTGTGGATGCGATCGAGCAACCAAAGAGCTCCGAAAATCCCGACAAAATGGGCAACAGTGGCGTGAGTATTGGCGAGTACCACAAATATATCTAGAGGCTGAATAAATCGGCCCAAATCAACTGCGGCACCGAACAAGGCTTGCGGCTGAGCTAGAGATTTGGCTAAAAGCGTGCCGCTGATGGCTTCTGCGCCGATCAGCGTCAGCACCATTCCTGATAAGTTGCTCATCAGTGCCAGCCGCACTTCTTTGATGGTGTCTGCTTTTTTGGGGCGGACAGGGTTAGCGGGCGATCGCAGTTGTCTCGACAAGCGGGTGAAGCGGAAAGAGCGATATATGCTGTAAGCGAGTACGGCCAGCCCACAAATGGCAAAAAATACGCCGCCGCCGGTGCCGGCACTGGTTGAACCCGCGCCGGCGGTAGCCCTGGGGAGGGCGAAGGGGATGGCAAAGAGCAAAATGATCGCCGCTACCACCCCTAGCACTACCTGCACCCAGAAGCAAACCCAGCCTGTTGTACGAAGGGCAAAGGCTACTCGCTGTACGGCGACAGGAAGCTTATCGTTATCTAACTGATTAGTCATATTTTGAGTGGGTATAATTAATTGGCATTAGTTGGCAGCAGTTTTTTCTCTTCGGGGACTGTTGACGGCGGTTAACCCTCTTTATAATAGAAGTAGCAATGTTTAAGATTTGTAACTAACATTGGATTTCACATTTGAATAGCGTCGATCGCCAGGTACCCAAAGCAATGACACAACTACAACCCACCGTCACTCCCAAACTGGAACAGCCAAAGTTTGGCTTCAACAGCTACGCGGAACGCCTTAACGGTCGAGCTGCGATGATCGGTTTTTCTCTAACTTTAATTATCGAGTATGTCACAGGCCAGGGCTTGCTGTCCTGGTTAGGTCTCAACTAATTTTAGCAATGGCGCGGTCAGCCTTACACTTTGTCTTGACTCTTCCGGCAGCGGGTGTGACTGCTGCTGACCGCGACAAATTCGGGAATTGATTAAAATATTAATTACAAAGAAGCCCAGCGACTTCTCTGCCGAGAGAGATCTGTTCCCGAATGCAATAGCTGGCTTTTGGAGGTATATATGGGGTGGAATTTTGATTTGACAAGCTTGGCAATTTTGCCTCGCTCCCGTACAATTCCCCACAGGCGAGAAGATTAATTTAGGTGAAGCTAGTCTTTGAGCTAGAAATCCCGATCGTTCCGCCAACTCTAAGTTTTAGAGCTTGTAAATAAATATAGAACAGAGTAAAACCAAATGAATGCTTCGTGGACGCGACTTTTGAGGTCAGCTTACCGTAAAGAGCCAATTACCAGCTTTGTTGTGACAGTGGGCGTTGTCGATGCAGCCATCGGCAGCATGGGTGCGAGTGGCTCTTTATTGGCTTTTGGGCTTGGCACCGCTGGGGTGGCGATGGCTCTCCGCTGGTGGCAATTTTACCGCTCTGCAGCCGAACAACCCGCGCCGGCTCCCGAATACTATCTTCCTCCTCAGTCTTCTAGACCTCAGTTGCCCGTGCTTAATGTGTCTAAAAAAAATCCTCCTTATTAAGATTACCGGGCAATGGTGACTGGGCGATGTGCCGATCGACTCCCTGGATCTGAGGCACTAAAAGATAGGGCAAGAAAGTCTTTCGATCTTGGATGCTTGGTTTATGAATATTTCTGTTGCCGAGAAACTGTACAAAATTGGCTCTGTAGCTGCCTGTAGTGGTTTGTCGGTGAAAACTGTTCGTTACTATGAGGAGATGGGCTTGCTGTCTCCTGCGGTAAAGCGCTCGCCCGCTGGTTATCGCTTGTTTGGCGAAACGGTATTCAACAGGTTGGCGTTTATTAAACGATCTCAGACTCTGGGTTTGAACCTTCAGGAGATTAAGGATATTTTACAAGTTCGCGATCGGGGAGAGTTGCCTTGCTCTGAGGCGAAGCAGCATCTAAGGGCTAAGGTAGAGGAAATTTCCGTGCAAATTGCCGCCTTAGAAACTTTGAAGGGGGAGTTGCAAGGCATTCTCAACTGCTGGCAAGAGCAACCCTCGCAGGCGAGCATTACTAGCACGATTTGTCCGAACATTCAGCGGGATTGAGCAGCGGAAAGATACAAAAAAAGGGAAGGAATTATTGGTTTCCTTCCCTTGATGGTTTTGTGGGTGGTTTTGTGGGTGGTTTTGTGGGTGGTTTTGTCGATCGTGTTGAGCTTTTAACTGTTTTCGCAGAGTTTGCTGTTGCTTTTTGAGTTGCCGAGCCCTGGCTGAGCCGCCTTTACCTTTGGAGTTTCTACCCTCGCTGCGAGGAGACTCCCAACTTTTTAGTCTCATATTTTTAAGTGTTTGCACTACTTCTATAATACACCGCTAGATTTTCACTGTCAAGTATTTTTTAGAGCGATGTTTCCTAGTATCAACTTTTGACTGAGGGGGATTTGCTACAGACATAGCGATGCTGCGCCCATAAGCATCCTACAGCCCGATAGTGCCCCCATAAGCACCCTACAATTAGAGTTTTTTGTGGGATTCCGTTAACAGCTCTAATTGTGTATATAGCGGTTCTCAAGCGTGGTGAGGTATGCCCTATGCCCTATGCCCTATGCCCTATGCCCTATGCCCTATGCCCATGAGTACCTCATCTTTCTGAGAAAGGCTATATTTATCAGTCCAAATATCCGGCGGGTATTTCAGCATCTGTAAAAATTGGCAGAGTTTCCCAACTTTTCACCCATTCCGGCAATTGGACTACTTTTTTTAGCTGGAGCGACAATTCTATTAAGGAAAATCCTAAATTGTGGAAATCTTGAATAAGTTCGGCTTTCAAGAAAATTTCATTTTTAGCTAAATCGGGAGCATTAGTCGCAATGACAACGGTGTTGCCGGTTTCTAAATTGCATATATAAACTTGTGCGAACACAGTTTGAATCGTTTTCACCGCTGCCGCATTAAACTCTTGTTTGTGGAACAGGTGGACAACTAGAACACCTGCGCTTGACAAACGAGTTTTGCACAGTTGGTAAAATTCTTGTGTCACCAATTTATAGGGCATATAGCCGCTGCCAAAACCAGCATCCACGATAATTATATCGTTTTTTACTGTGGAATCTTGTTGGGCTAGATATTCGCGCCCGTCTTGAATGGCTACTTTGAGTCTGTCGTCGAATTGAATGCCAAAAAATTTTTGAGCTACTTCGACTACTTTTTGGTCAATATCTGTACATTCGACTATCGCGTTAGGGAAATAGTGGTGGAAAATTCTGGGGAGTGTGCCGCCCCCAAATCCAATTACATAGATTTTTTTTGGGTGAGTTTTCCAGACTAATGCTAGCAGCACGGATCGGGAATAGGGAAAGATTAAATTTAGTGGATTGTTGAGGTCTAGGATTGATTGAGCTACATTTGTGATTAAGGTTTCTCTGTCTGCTAAAAGCAGTAAGAGGACTGAGTTTATTTTTTTTACGGCGATGCAGTTGTCGCCGGAGTTTTGTTGAAATAGGATGCCGTCTGGCTGTTGCTGAAGCCAATTGATTTGTTGGTGAATAGCTGTTAAATTGCTAGTTTGTCGATCGCCTTTATAATCAGTCATACGATTTTAGATTTTAGATTTTAGATTTTAGATTTTAGATTTTAGATTTTAGATTTTAGATTTTAGATTTTAGATTTTAGATTCAGGGTAAAGGCATCTTAACTTTAACCCAAAATATGCGTAACTGCTCACCGCAACTGCGCTGCGGTGAGCAGTTACGATGAGTATGAACCCGTAGAAGGGCGCCTGAGTGTGTCGGAGTTAGTTTGAATAATTCATGTAGGGGCGATTCCCTACGGGATAGCTGTGCTTCACGCACTTTGTGACAAGTTGGGACGTAAGGGCGATCGCTATTAGGTAATTATTCCGCACTGTTTGCTACAATCATTTAAGTCGGCTCTAAAAACTGCCATGACCCAAGCTACCTCAATAACAACTGAATATCAAATAAATGTAAGTTCTCCTGTCTGGCAAAAAGTTGAGCAAATTGCCGGAGAATTTAACTTGTCAGTTTCTGAACTATTGGAACAGATAGGCGAAGGTCAACTGAAAGTTGTTGCGGTTCCAGCTAATTCGGACAAATTGAGCGATCGAGATATTGCAAATGCTTTCATCTGGTTAGCCACGCAAACTGATGTAGCAATCAACGTCTACAAGCTACAAAAACTCATGTACTACGCTCAAGCTTGGTATTTAGGAGTTTACGGTAAGCCGCTATTTGATGCAGATTTTCAAGCCTGGATTCACGGGCCAGTTATTCCTGATTTATTGGAGAAGTATCAATGCCAATTTAGTTGGGAACCAATTACAGAGAAAATTGAACAACCGAAACTTCCTCAAAAAATTGGGCAATTTATCGAAGAAGTTGCCGAGGCATATTTTGAGTATGATGATGAAACTTTGGAACGAATGATTTGCAGTGAAATGCCTTGGCTGGAAGCGAGATGCGATTTGCCGAGAGATGAATCTTGTCATGCGATTATTTCTCAGGAATCGATGAAAAAATATTATTCTGGTCGTGTCTTCTCTAAATAATATAAGTGAGGGGCGATCGCGCTTTGTGACAAGTTGGGACGTAAGGGCGATCGCGCTTTTTCATTTTCAAGTATTCGGATTAGCTGTTGCCTTCGTGATGTACTGGATAATCGCGTCAAAATCCTTACGGATTTCTGCCAGTTGTTTTACCCAAGTATTAGAAGCAGAAATCGCTTCCTCTTCCTTCACACGAGCGGCTGCAATTTGCTTCTCAATCTCTCCGTAAACTTGTTGCTCAAATTCTCGCAACTGCCCTTCAAGTTGATTTTCGAGGTTTTGAGCTATCGCGATAAACTGACTTGTAATTTCGCTTCGAGCCTCAGCCATTTTCTGCTCTTGCTCCTGTTCTTGTTTGGCTTTATAAAATTCCGCTCCGATTGAAACTAATGTTAGAAGAGGGCCTACAAACATAGCGACATTAGCAATGTCTTTCGCAATGTTGACTGCTTGCCAAGGTCGAAAGTTAAAGCCGATAAATTCTCCGACAGTCAAAACAGTTTTATGGAGATTGCTTCCTACCACATCCATAGAGCGTAAAAATCCATCGCCCGCTGTTTTTGTCCAGCCAGCTCTCGTCGCCAATTCGATAGGATTAAGCCCTACTGTCTTACCAATTTCCAGAAGTCCCTCAACTTGACTCTTAAGTTGTTCAACATCTACTCCTGACCTCACATTTTGAGCTGATACTTTTTGAGTGAGTGCTAAACGTGCTACAAATGCTTGGACTAGGTTGCTTTGCAGTACCTCTTTCACTTCATCTTGTATTGACTCGATTGCTGTATTCACAGCTTGTTCCATTTCGCGTCCAGCTCTCTCATAGTGTTGTTGTACCTTAATTTCAGCCTGTTTATTAAGCATCTCAAAGTTATCTTGACCACCAACTGCTGAGGCTAGAATTCTGCCTTCATTGACAACTTCTGAGGAGAGGAGCAGTGCTATACTATTAACTTTGGTATGTAAACGTTCACGTTCCTTCCGTACTGTACGAGATAAACGGTGCAGCACTTCAAAAAAAACCGAATCTTCGCTAGAGTTGCGAGTAAAGCTCAACTGAGCATCATCAATACAGCTTAGAGCAATTCGGACAGGTGTATCAAAACGAGCAAGGGAGCCACGACGCTCTACAAACTGATTGAGAGCATCAATAAAAGTTGGAAAGCGGCTGATTTCCGTCAGAAAATCATCTTTATCATCAATTCCTTCACAGTAGTCTTTGGCATCGATAAAGCAGATCGGAAATTCATCAAGACTGTAAGGTTTCAGTGCATCAGCAAGACTTTTGCGGTAGTTGGCAATTTTTTGCTCTTCTTCTCCTGCTTCATCAGACATTTTATTAATAACCAGCATCATTTTCCAGCGATAGCCTTTTTCATAGGCTAACTTCTTGAAATTCTCTGCTGTCAATGAGTCAAAGAGCATATAGGTGAGGCAAAAAACCAGCAAGTCTGATTTGTTAATGGCATCATAAGTAATCTCATCGTGATCTTGGCGGTCTGTAAAAAGTCCAGGCGTATCAATTAGCTTGATGCCGTTCCAATCATAATTGGTAGTTTGATCAGTAGCAATATCAGCATCAATGCGGATATCGCGCCGTCCTGTCATGCCAGAAATGAGGGTTGATTTACCTGCACTGTACTGACCAACAAAAGCTACTCCGAGAATCCCCTGCTCTCGATACTCTTTTAACTCATCGCGCACTTTTTTGCGAATCGCTGTTAGTTCGGCTGTGTTTCCCTGAGCCAGCACATTGTCAAATTTTACTAGCGTTTTCTTGAAATAAGCACCGACATCAGCCGCTTTAAAGTTGGGGTTGTTCTGAGTCATGATAGTTTAGTTATTTTTGGTAGATTTGAGATAAAAGGAAATATCCTCTTGAAGGATGTGTTTAATATCCTCTAGTGATTTTAGTCGCTGAACTTTGGATTTTGTAACAATTTTCATGTTACGCCCGAAATCTCGCTGAACTTTGGCAATGGTTTCATTGATACGCTTATCTGTTAGAGTTTCGTTTTCTTCAACACACCAGTCAATAATTCGCTTGGCATAAGCACGATTTAGATAATTTTCTGTACCTGATAACTTCTTTTTTGCTTCTTCAAGGTGAGTCGCGAGTTCATCTAGTCTTTTAATTAACTCCTCAAAGTAGGCATCAATATTCACGGCAACAGAATCACAAAACTTGCTGAAGTTAGCCTCAGCGTCTCTGAGGGTGGCTTGCTTATGCTTGCTCAATTGCTCATTTAGTAAAGTTGAAATGTTTTTAACAGCCTCGCCACGCTTTTGATCTTTTGATTTAAAGCGATCGGCAAGCCAATTTATCATCAAACCACTAACCATTACGATTGCAGTCGCAGCAAGCGCAGGTAAACCAAGAGGTGTTAAAGCTAGTCCTGCTAAAGGTATCAGAAGAATGCTACCTATTTTAAAAGCTAGTTTATTGAAAGTCTTTGAATCCTGCTCAACAAATTGAAAGTTCCCACCTTCTAGTTGAGCAATCAGTTTTAATTCATTTCCGACTTCTTCAAGAACTTCCTGAACTTCTTGGTTAAATTTTTCGCCATTCTCTAGATATGCGGCTTTCAGGCGTTCCTCAAATCGGATAGACTTTAATTTTTGTTCCCATCCAGACTTCATTTGATTTTCCTTGGATTCCCAATAAGCCTCAGCAAAGGATGGAATAGCATTGATAGCATCTTGAAAAATTGATACGATTTGTTGCTGTAAAGATTCACGGCTGTCCCTTCCAGCTCTATGGATTTGCTTTTCGATCGTCTGACGTTTATTTTTCAGCGTCTCTGTCAATTTTTCATAGACCAAAGCTTGTTGATTTACCCACTTATAAGGATTATAAATTGCGCCTACGGTAGAACCTAGAAGAGTTTGAGAGCGCCGAATTGCGCCATGATTAACCAGAGATACACGAATTAAATCAAGAAAATCCTGCATCCGACTTGCTTTAAAAAGCTCCTGTTTCTTCTTTGCGTGTTCTGGTTCGCGGGAAAGCTGCGCCGCCAACAGCATCACAGGAACAATATTGAAATAGTCATTAGCATAATGCTCTTGAGCGTACCGACGGATACGGTCAATGTGTCCGCCTAGACCACTTTGACCATCCATCACAAACATTTTATCGGGGTTCTTTAAGAAATGCTCCAACCGGCGAGAGTCGCGCAGGTTATTATGGACATTCAGTAGAATAATTAATGGCTTTGCTTTTTCTTTTAATAAGCGCAAGAAAGCAAACTCACTCTCTTGGATGCTGTCATTTGTGACCACATAACAAATCACATCTGACTCGTCGATAATACTTTTAGCAATTTCTTCATCACTTTTGCCACCGGGAGCGCCAATCCCAGGAGTATCAATGATGCGGATATTCTTCCACTCGTACACCCGATTAAACCGAGTTGTGCGCTGCTTACCTACACCGATCGCATCCCATCCATCATCTGTAACTATGGCATGAAGAGTGCTTTTTCCCGCCTTAGTTCTGCCCATAAATGTGATGCTGAAATGATTGAGAGCGCGTTCCTTGGCCCGAAGCGACTCCCGTACACTCTCAATTTCTTTAATAATCTCGGCACTCAGAGAGTTTCTAGTATCCTCAAGTTGCTTTGCGACTTCCTTAGCAGTAGTAGCTTGACCTATACCACCTGTTTTATGTTTGATGTCTTCGATAGCCTCTTGAATATTTTTGCCCAAATTGGAAAGTGCTAGTAAAGCTCTTTTAAGTGCTAATTCGGCAAATTTGTAATCTTCATCAGCGATGACTGCACACTGACGAATCGCCTCATCATATTCTGGCCCCGTTAACAGGATTTCCCGGCGTATTTGCTCAACTTTTTGCTCACTCCCAGTGAGCTTTGCTACATTATCCACCAATGCGCGTGAAAGTAGAGAATCAGCCCCTGCAAGGAAACGCGCACTGAAAGAGACTTTCTGTTGTTGGTTGTGTTCGCCTATGAATCGGGTATCAGTGAAGGCTCCAACTTCTGCCAACTGTCGCTGTACTTCTCCCGTTGGCCAGTTCCAAATCCCTGCTACTTGTTCCGCCATCTGGCGTTCTAATGCTGAACAGAAACCGTCAACATAGGCGATCGCCAACATTTGTGACATAGCCTCACTTTGCTCACCGGGCGATACTTTCGGAGCTAAATCCTCTACAGAAAGCTGGCTTTCCTCTTGAGCAAGAATTTTTTCCATCTCAGCGAGAGTGCGTTGAGAAGCGCCGATCAGCGTTGCTAGTTCGCGTAGTGCTTTCGACTCTTCACTGTGAATCTGCTGATCTGCACAGACCATGTGCGTGACTAATAGTAATGGGTAGTCTAGGTGTTCAGTATTTTTTGAGATTAGGTCGGACATTTTAATTTCTTCAATATTTGGATTGGTCACAGTAAGTCAATCACCCAAAGACACGTTTAGCTCCCAGTTTTTATCCTCCATCTCTTGATATGAATATGTCAAATCGCCTCGCCTACCGATCTGAATTGTGTAAAACTCTGCTTTTCGTATACCATTCACTTCGATAGAAAATTGGCAGTAGTTATCAGATATTATTTTACCTATGCCTAACTCTCCAGTCGCAATGGTTTCTCCTTTATGATCTTTTACTAGCACCTGCCTACCACTTTTAATATCCCCGTAACCTCCTTTTCCATTACAAAACTGACCCACTCCACCGAAGAAGTCATCCTTAAGTGTTAGTGAGCCTTTAATATTGTGATTAAAACCTAAAAAAGGTATTCCTTTAAAGGTTAGAGTTGCTAAGACAATAACTCCTACTACAATCAAACGTTTTTGACGATCGGGATTTTCATTAAGATAATTTTTGCAGATGTCTAACAATTCTTTAAATTTTCGTTCTCTAAGCAAATCAATAATCGGAGTCAATAGATCAGTCAAATTTGCAAATTTATCTGTTGATAATTTTTTTGAATCTGAACTAACCTCTGCCTTTAGCTCAAACTCTCGATTCCAAGCCGGAAAATCCTCACCAGCCTGCTGCCCGTAAACCTTCACAGATGCGATCGCCCCCGCCTTCAAATTCGTCAACTCCCTGCGGACAATCCTAACAGCCGCTTCCTCATCGGGAACCCGATCGCCCTCCAGCATCACCTGCAAACAACCATCTTGCAAACTCGCCGTCGCCGTAATCCCCTTATTCTGTAACGGCAGATTTAACAGACTGGCGATCGCCTCCACATCCCCAAGCTTAGCCCGTTCCTTCAAACTAAGCTGATTTGACTCCGTATGATCACTAGAACTTGCCCGCCCCTCTGTGACATTTGCGACAGGCAACTTTAGCCCCGCCACTTCAAACTCTTGACTCCACGCCGGCACCTTTGCGCCCGTCTGTCGCCCGTAAACCTTCACTTTCTCAATGGATGCAGCGCCCAAACCAGCGATCGACTTACTCACCCACGGGGCCAAGACTTGCTGACTAGGCGCTTCTGCCGATTCCAGCATCACCTGTAAACAACCATCCTTAAGGGAAGCTGCGGCGGTGATGCCCTTGGCTTGTAGCTGGCGGTTCAGCAGAAGCGCGATCGCCTTTGCATCTCCCTGTTTCGCGAGTTCCAAAATATTCGGTTGTGTCATAACAGGTAGATAACGGTAGCGCTTAGCAAAACGTTTTGTTGTCTTAAGTATAAATTCTTTCCTAAATACCAAAACTTGTCAAGCCATATAAAGTCATATTTAGTAGTTGTTTTCCATCCCAACTAGGTCATAAAAAGTCACATTTAGTTGGTTGCTAGCGAAAAAGTCATATTTAGTTGGGTTACAATCAGGTCAACCCCTTGCATCTCCCTGACCGATGGACGTTGAAGAAGCCTTAGAATTTGTAGACCATCTAGCTTTGACTACTACGGGAAAACATTTAGATAGTCTGCAAAAAGCTATATTACGCGGTGCTTGGGACAATCAGAAATATAAAGAAATTGCACAGCATCACAACCGTTCAGAGAAATACGTTAAAGAAGTTGGCTTTAAATTATGGAAACTTTTATCAGTTGCATTAGGCAAGGAACAAGTATCTAAAGCAAATTTTAGAGCCAAACTGGAAAATTTACAAGCTTCTAATATTGTCTCACTCGTCGGGAATGGCTGTATCCATATTGGCAACCTCTCTTCTGAAAGTTTGCCCTCCCCAGAAGTCTCACAATCTGAACCGCAAGACAAGAATAAATTTAACGAAAAAACAAGCAATTCCGAACGGAAAATACATTTAGATTTAGCTGATGCACCAGAACCCAACCTATTCTATAACCGCACATCCGAACTCACCACGCTCGAAAACTGGATTTTAGGCCGCACCCGCCTCATCACCATCTTAGGGTTATCCGGTATTGGCAAAACCGCCCTTACTCTCCAACTAATCTCACAAATTCAACACGAATTCGATCGCATCATCTGGCGAAGTCTCCGCAACTCTCCACCCCTGGCATCACTCCAAACCGACTTAATTAAATTCTGTAGGGGCGGTGTCCCCGTGCCCGTTCCCTATCCCGAAGAAACGGCAACCACGGGGGGATTGCCCCTACTAGAATATTTACGATCGCACCGCTGTCTCATCATCCTCGATGATATCCAAACCATCTTCAGCAGCGGACAACTCGCAGGAAATTACCAACCTGGATATGAAAATTACGGCGCATTCTTCAAACAAATAACAGAATCATCCCACAACAGTTGCTTAATCCTCCTGAGTTGGGAAAAACCCAGAGAAATCGCCGCCTTAGAAGGCGAAAACCGCCCCTGCAAATCCTTGCAACTCAACGGTTTAGGCGCGGAAGCACAAGAAATATTCAGAGAAAAAGGTTTAGCTGAACCGGAGAAATGGTCAGAACTAATCGACCTTTACCGAGGCAATCCCTTATGGTTAAATATAGTTGCCACTTTGATTCAAGACTTATTCGGCGGTAGCGTTTCCGAATTCCTCTCCTATGATACCCTATTCTTAGGTGACTTAGAATCACTCCTGCACCAGCATTTCGATCGCCTAACCGCATCCGAACAACAGGCGATCGCATGGCTAGCCAATACCCCCGAACCAGCCGAAATCTCAAAAATACCAGAAAACTTCCAACTATCACCGCCAGAACTCTTGAAAGTCATGCAATCTTTAGGACGACGGTCATTAGTTGAAACAGTCAAACAAAACGGGCGATCGCACTTTACGATCGCGCCAGTAATCAGAGAGTATATAACCAACAAAAAATGAAAATCGCTACCTGGAACGTCAACTCAATCCGCACCCGCATAGAACACGTTACTAGCTGGTTGCAAACAAACTCCCCAGACGTTCTCTGCCTCCAAGAAACCAAAGTTCCAGATAAAGACTTTCCCCTAGAACCCTTCACCAACCTTGGCTACAACTGCTACATTTCCGGTCAAAAATCCTACAACGGCGTCGCCATTTTTAGCCGATCGCCCCTAACGCAAATCAGCAGCGGATTTGCCCCCCTTCTCGGCGACGAAACCACAGGTATTTTTGACGAACAAAAACGCCTCATCGCCGGGATTATCGACGATATTTGCATTATTTGCGTATACGTTCCCAACGGTTCCGAAGTTGGCAGCGAGAAATATGAGTACAAGCTAAAGTGGCTCAAACTGCTGCAAGAATACCTCAAAATAGCACTAGATAAATTCCCCAACTTGTGCATTTGCGGCGACTTCAACATCGTCCCGGACGATCGAGATATCCACAATCCCAAAGCCAATGCTAACTCCGTCGGCTTGTCTGTTGCCGAGCGCCTCGCACTCACAGAAATCTTAGAATTAGGATTAAACGACCCCTTTCGGAAATTCACCACAGAAGGCGGTCATTATAGCTGGTGGGACTACCGCGCTGCCGCATTTCCCCGCAACAATGGTTGGAGAATCGACCACCATTATCTCAGCCCTCCCCTGTACGAACAAGCAAAAAACTGTACAATAGACATTGCTCCCAGAAAATTAATCAAACCCAGCGACCACGCCCCCGTAATTGTCGAAATTTGATTTATAAGTTATAAGGTTAATAACAACCAACAACTAAAAATCATGTTCTTAGTAACCGGAGCAACAGGCGCACTAGGCCGCCGAATTGTACGAGAAATCAGACAGCAAGAGAAGCCTGTCCGCGCATTCGTTCGCCTCGCATCTCGCTACTCAGAACTAGAAAACCGAGGCGCCGAGATTTTTATTGGCGACTTAAAACAAGACAAAGATATTAAAAAAGCCTGCCAAGGAGTGCAGTACATCATCAGCAGCCACGGCACCGGCGGCGATGTTCAAGCAGTACACTACCGCGCTAACATAGAATTAATCGACTGCGCCAAAGAAGCGGGAGTGCAGCACTTTGTCTTTATTTCGGTACTGGGAGTCGATCGAGGATACGAAGATTCCGCAGTATTCAAAGCCAAGCGAGAAGTAGAAAAATACCTGCAAAACAGCGGATTGAATTATACAATCTTGCGGCCTGCCGGTTTTGCTTCCAGCTTATTACCGCTAGCAGAAAGATTTCGAGAAACCGGACTTTACCTGCTGATTGGCGACGGCAAAAACCGCACCTCTGTTGTCAGTACCGACGACTTAGCAAAGATTGCCGCAGACTCGCCAACAGTCGAAGGCGCCCGCAACCAAATTCTGCGAGTCGGTGGCCCGGATGTGCTGACAAGAGACGACATTCCGCGCATTTTCGGACGATTATTCAAGCGCGAACCTATGGTAATCAACCCGCCACTGATGGTGTTTGACGGTTTGAGAAATGCCTTGGGTTTATTGAATCCTCAAGCTCAAAAAGACTTAGGAACTTTGCGGGTATTGCTGGGTAACGAGTATTTCTGCACTCCAGAAGAAGTGCAAAACTTGGAATCAATCTACAGCATGAAAATGGAATCCTTAGAAAGCTTTTTGCGACGCAATTTGAGCGTTTAAAATGCTAGTAATTATCGTTACCAGGCTCTGCCTGGTAATGAATATCGGGAGGCTCTGCCTCCAAATCGTTATCTCATTTTAATGGAGGCAGAGCTTTCATATATGCGTCCCCAGCCTCTTCCTGGGAACGAGCAAATGTAGCGCCAAATAGCAACTGGAAACCATTTAAGCAGAAATAGGTACTGGTTCAGCACCAATATAGCTCGTAACTGCGATCGGCGGAGAAGTCGGTTTAGCAATCAAATAACCTTGAACAAAAGTTGCTCCCCGTTCCCGCACCCACTCAAACTCCTCCAAAGTTTCCACACCTTCAGCAACAGTTTTAATTTCTAATTGAGCGGCAATTTCTAACATCTTTTCCGTAATGAGAGCCTTATAATAATCTTGATGGACGTTGCGAATCAATTGCATATCCAACTTAATAAAATCGGGACGCAGTTGGTGCATCAAATTTAAATTAGAAGAACCGCTGCCAAAATCGTCCAGGGCAATTAAAAATCCAGCTTCTCGGTAAAACCTCAGAATATTAATCAAGTGATCGATATCAGGAGGGTGTTGAGATTCCGCTACTTCAAAAACAATATTGCTGTGAGGGATTCCCGCTTCATCAATAGCCTGTACTGTTCTTCGCAGGCACGTAGCGGGATCGTAAACTGAAGTGGGAGAAAAATTAATAAAAATTAGTTCTTTGATATCGTAAACCTGGGCTTCGCGGATAGCGCGAGTCCGGGCTAAAACATCTAGTTGAAAAATTAGGCCTGCTGATTCTGCTTGGGAAAAAATTCGACCCGGATAAATTAAGTTTCCTTGCTCATCAATTCCTCGGAGCAGCGCTTCGTGGGCAAAAATTTTAGAAGTATCTGAGGTATAAACAATGGGCTGAAAATGCGTAGTAATGCGTTCTTCGGACAATAAATCTAACAGCCAATCAGACTTGCTGAAGTTAATAAAAGAGTCTAAGGAAGTGCTGCGATAAAAATCGCTAAGTTTCGGCTGTTCAACTTCCCGCATCCACAAAACTTTTGTCTCTTTCAGCTCTTGAGTTGTTAGCACAGATGATGCTAGGGCATTAAACTTTTCTTTTGCTATTGCCTCAAGCATAATGTACAAACACTTGCTCTCTTCTAACAGCCGGAATTCAAGTTTAGCCTTGGTCAGTGCAGAAATAACCTTATTCAGCGTGTGCGATACTGGAAACCACAAGTATAGACCTCCGCTGCCCTCTATTTTTGCGGGTACTGTTTCGCAGTGAGAGCAGGAGCCGAAGGCTTTGCCACTTATTTGCATTGGAATATCCTCCGGTTTTTGGGTTAATATTAGATTAATTAGGAATTAATTACTATTATAAGCTCATTCAGCAATTAATACATCTATCTCAAGATGTAAATCTTAATGAACTTGTATTTAAGAATTATTGCAGTATTTATACTTGCCTCCGGTTTCAAATCTTGGCAAAATCTCTCAGTATAGAACAAGTACGTCTCAGTGAACACAGTCCCCAATTCTCATACAGTGAGAACGCAAAGACTTGCTCTTTATTCTCTATTGCTGCTCTTATTCTTTACGCCTTATTCTATAATTCCCTTTGCCAAAACAGCCGCTACAGTTGATTTTTTAGCAAAGGGGAATTAACACGCTTGTGAAGCGCAGCTATCCCGTAGGGAATCGCCCGATCGACTAATTTATGCGTACCACAAATATACACACCCGGACGATCGCCCAAAACACACTCACTGGCTGGGGAATATCCAATTTAATTTTATAATCGGGATGACCGGATTTGAATTAAGCTCTCGGAACTATTCTACCACTTGCCGCCATCCTAGTACAGCTCCGCGTAAGTATACAGACTATATTCGTGGTAGAATAACATAGTTAGTTTAGACCAGTTTCGGTAGGTGATAGAGGAGTCATATATGGCCTTATTAATGCCTAAAACATTAAGCTGTTGCACATTTAAACTGTGATACAAGCATTACCATTATTTTTGATTTTGCGATCCCATTTAATTATTAATTGCCCTTGATTTAAGAGGCGGTGCAATAAATACTCTAGCTCTTCAATAGATGTAAAAAGTCGATTGACAATATATTCTTTTGCCGAATGCCATCCTAATTCAATTAAGTTATAGTCGGGGCTGTATTCGGGGAGGAATTCTAAAGGTCGGTTAGGCATTTGTGTTTCAATTATTTTCAGGTACTCTTCTTTCGTATGAAAACTAGCATTATCCAGAACAATCACTATTTTCGCTCCTTTTTCAGCAAATTCTGAGGCTTAATTACCTGCTGATATCCATTCATTAATTAGCTCTTCATAAAAGAGTTTTAGCACTTGATAAAAATTATATGAATTGCCTTTGTTGAGGAACTCTACCACTTGTTTTTATCGGAATTTCTCACTCCTCCCATTACATTAACTCTGCCTTTTATCCGGTCTCCTCAGACCTTTTTTCGGCTGCTTTTTTACACCAGCTCTTTCTGATGGTGACTCTTAAACTAAATCCACTCTCGTCCCAAAACCACACCTGTAAACGTTCTGGCGATTCTTTTCCTATTTTTAAATATTCGGCTATCTTTGTTTTAAACGCAGTTATTTTTTCGGGCTTTATCTTCGACTTTAGGCTATACTTAGCCCAGATGTAAACCTACTTTTTTTGCTTTAATATCCTCCGAACTTGTCCTCCAATTAATTTTATTCCTATGGATTCCTCTAAGTATGTTGCTAATCTCTGCGCTGTCCATCGTCCAAAATTATATCCTAATTATTGAGGCTCTTTTTCTATGGCCTATAATAACATATCTATATATTTATCTGTGGCTTTTTTGTGATTCCCCTTCATCCTTTCATCTATTAAAATTTCTAGATTTTAGGGGTCTCTATTCATACACCAATAAGATACTTTGTTGACTGAATAACCCAAAAAATCAGCGATGTTAGATTTTGTTTTAGCGTCATTGAGCAATAATAGAATCAGAATTCTTGCTCTGACATTTGCTTTTTTTTCTCTCTTAAGGCTGTTTGTAGTTTCTCTATTTGTTTGGGATTGAGATGGTTTTTGGCGGGTATTTTTTTAGGAACCGACTAAACTAAATTTTTATTATACCCTATTTAAAGGTACAACAGCTTAAACCCCAGTCGCAGTAAAAGCAGCCCAATAATAAGGATTAGCAAAAGGATAGGGTTTGCGGTTGCGAATTTGCTGCAAAGAAGCCTCCGCAATCAGGCGAGAACTTTGAGAAAGCCGATCGAACATTTGGGAAATTTGAGGTTGAAAATCCGCCAGCAACACCTCCAATTCTTCGCTAGTCAAATCCCGCAGCCACCTTTGAGCGTCCCCCAGCGCGATCGCCACATCTCCCACCTGCAACCGAGAAAACCGTCCCAGATTTTCATAAAACTTGCTCGTCAGTAGCAGCGTAGAAACATCGTTCACCTTCCAAAGACTGCTAACCACACTAGACGTGCCAGCATACAACAAACCCGCCGACAAACCCACAAAATCTCCTCCAGCACCGCTAACTCCGCCAGCGGCAATTTCGCAACCCGATAAAGTAACTAAAAAATATTGCCGAAAATCCAGATTAAAAATTTCCTCCAAACTCAGAGAATCATTCCTCAAAAACACTGCGGATTTCAGAGACCCAGCTAAATTAAGCAAACTCAAACAAGCAAAGTGAGCGCATTTTTTCTGCTGCAACTGCACTGTTTTCTGGGGCGAATTCCCATTATTAGCAGACATTTGTTGGGAAAAAGCCTCTTTAATTGCCGGCTTATGGCGCACAACTTGTGTACTGGTAAAATACTGGGAAATATTGCCGATTTCAATGTTGCTATAGAACGCATCTCTGGTGAAAGTTGGAATTGCCAAAAGCTGCTGCAAACCGGGGCTGTACCGACCAATAGCCGCTCCGTGTGCACTTTGTCTCAACAGCAATAGCTGACAGCTAGGAGCATAGCGAATTCCTCCGGCAAATCGATCGATCAAATAAGCAGCAGGCGCTGCAACGTCGCCAAAAGACGAACTTTGAGAAAAATCCGAAAGGGTGTAGGTTTCCAGATCAAAACCGCTGCGATCGCTCCACCCAGACCTAAAAATTCCCCCACCATCCTCAAACCCGTCTCTCCCCGCCAAAGGCAAAGCGTGGAGTGGCAAAGCGTGTAAAAATCGGTGTGGCACAAAAATCAGCCGATCGCAATTATCGGGAATCAGCGCCACCACTCGATCGATTTCCAGCATCGTAGCCAAGCGTTTGAGGCGAGCCGGGAGATGATTGATCCAGCGACCTTTTTGTTCAGAATAAGCGCTGAGGTACTCCTGGGCCCAACTTTCGACAGCCAAAGCATTTTCCGACGAACACAGGTGAACGGCCGGATATTGTGCACTCTTTACCACCACAAAAGCAACCAGCAACTCCCCCAAACTCGCCCACACCACAGCAGCGCAATTGTCATCAGGCAACAATTGGCGAATTTGCTCGAAAGCGATCGGTTCAACTTTGTGAGCTAGGCTGAAGAAAGGGTCGTTTGCCTGCACCTCCCGCGCAATCAACCTATCAAACTGCTTCCACAATTGATTTAAGTGCATGAAGTCCGAGTTCGGCAGCAGAGAACCGCTGTTCAAACCTTGGCTATCGCCCTCAGAAATCAAGGTCGTGTTCGGCTCAGGTTCTCCCTGTTCTTGGTGCCGCTGTTCCCCCGCTATTTCCAGTCGCAGCGACTCCAACTCGCTTCGCACCGCTGCCGGAATTTCGGCTTTCGGAGTCAAGTGGCATTTAACCAGCAGTTCTACCAAATTCCGATTTTTGTGGCGTTCGGCGTATTCCAGAGCCTTAGCGTAATATTCAGGTTGGCTGGCGCCGAGTTCCAGGCAAACTTGCACCAGGCATTTATAGAGTCCAGCCCAAGTGCGGGTTAATTTGACTTTTGCGGTACTCGTCTGATCGCCAAAATCGACTGTATCAACCCCAACTTCGCAACGCAAGAATTCCACAGTATCGACAGCAGCAGTAAAAACCCCGTAGGCGCGAAGCAAGTCGCCTCGAACTCGGTAAGCTTGACCCAAATAAAATAAAATTTCAGCCCAGCGGTGGGGATAGGTTTCGCGAGTGTAGACTTGACAGGCGCTGTGATAGCAACCGATCGCGCTTTCCATGTGGAACAAGTTTTCCGCCTCGGTCAGTTGCGAATAAGCTCTGCCGAGATAAATTTGCAGCATTGCCCAGCGGTTGGGATATGCCTGCCTGGTGTAGACTTCGCCCGCATTTTGATAGCAGGCGATCGCGCTTTTGAGGTTGCGGTTTTTTTCCCCTTTCACGTGTTCGCAGAAAGCGCGGCCGAGGTAGGCACACAGCATTGCCCAGCGTTCGGGAGATTTTTGGCGGTTGCAAAATAGCAAAGCATTTTGATAGCAGGTGATCGCCATTTCCATATTTTCGGCTTTTTCCCCTTTCACCCGCCGACTGTAGATCCTACCGAGGTAAGTTTGAATCGAAGCCCAAGCTTCGGGAAATTTGATGCGGGTGTAGACTTGTAAAGCATTTTGATAGCAGGTGATCGCCATTTCCAAATTTTCCACCGGATCGCCTTTGATGCGATCGACAAACACCCGACCCAAATTCCTTTGAGTCGTCGCCCACTGCTGCGGAAAAGCTTCCCGAGTCCGCACCTGCAAAGCTCTCTGATAGCACGTAACCGCGTATTCGAGATTTTCAGCTCGGTTGCCCCGCAGCAACTCGCAGTAAGCATTTGCCAAATTATTTTGAGTTGTAGCCCAACGCCGGGGAAACACCTTGCGGTTGTAGACTTGCAAAGCATTGTGGTAGCAAGCGACTGCCAGTTCCAGATTTTGGGATCGGTTGCCCCGCAGCCGCCGGCTGTAAGCACGGCCGAGATTGTTTTGAGTGCTCGCCCACTCTCGCCCGAAAGCCTCGCGACTGCGAACTCGCAGGGCATTTTCAAAGCAGGCGATCGCCTGTTCTAGATTGTCTGCCGGATCTCCTTTGAGGCGCTCGCTGTAAGCGTTGCCCAGATTATTTTGCAGCGTCGCCCACTGTTCCGGGTACTGTTCGGGCGTGCGTACTTGTAGGGCATTTTCAAAGCAAGCGATCGCCTGTTCGATATTTTGAGCCTTATCACCTCTGGGGCGATCGCTGTAAGCGTTGCCCAGATTGTTTTGCATCACCGCCCATTCTTGGGGAAAGTCTTTGCGGGTAAACACCTTAGCAACTGTTTCGTAACCGGCAATTTCGATTTCCAAGTTATTAGCCTTGCTGCCGAGGGGAAACCGCCCAATTTTGTTGCTCAGATTGCCGATCAGGGCTGCAATCCGCCTTCTCTCGGATTCTTTGGCAGCAGAAAACACCAAATTTGCCCAGCAGCGCAGCAGTTGTGCAAAATTCTGGTCGAGTTTATCTAAATTGTTTCTCAGCAGCGAGTACAGGTGCTGCGAATCAGCGCCGCGCGCCACTGCCTGCAATACTTCTGCTAAAAAAGCCAGATATGCTGCCCCGGTTGCGGGCAATTTAGAATTGCCCTTTGCAGATTCTAAGGGTGCGATCGCCATTTGGAAAAATTTTGCAGCTTTCAGCAAGCTTTCTCGCGTCAGTGCCACTTCTTCCAAATAAAGCGTTTGCACGAACCCAAAGTCGATCGACTTTGGGTTCATCCTCAAAATCAAATCTATTCCTGAGTCCCCAGGATTTTCCAGCAGCGCTTGGAGCATATTAACATCAGTTTTGCGACGCTGTTCGTCCATCGTGCATTCCGCTAAACTATTAACCATAGGAGCGCTGCTTCCCTGCAACCAAGTGAACTACCCACCCCTAAATCGTAGTACCGAATATAGTAGGGGCTTCTGTACTCATAGGCGAGTGCCTTAGCGGAGACTTTCGTCCCAGCTTTGGTCTTACCTCGCCTCCTAAAGCCGAAACGGCTGAACCTTCCGCCTTTAGTATTTTGATACCTTCTGCTTTCATCTTTATCGCTGCGTTCCCCTCCCGATCGCGATCTGTAGCACAGTGAGGACAAGTCCCTTCCCTCATATCTAATGGCATCTCGGTCATTGGATGGAAACAATTAGAACAGAGTTTGGAAGTGGAAACCCCTCTATCAATTTCGACTAAGTTCCCGCAATCAATGCCCGCAATCCTACCTTCTTTTGTTGTCTGGTTCTCAGCTTTGATTTCAGTCAGTATATATGCAATATATTTCCCTGAATATTTTTTAATAATAATTGAATTATGAATTTTACCCTCACTTAATCTATATCTATTTATTTTCGGCTTATTTATTTTCCTATAGCGGCAACTCCTAGTAGTCGCTACCAATTTGACGTTTTTAGGATACTGAAATGACTGTTTTTTATCTTGATATGGGAACTTATAAAAGCCAGCAAATCCATCCAAAAAAATTTTGTATTTCCTGGTTAAATTGAGCCTATTAAGTTGCAATAATTTGCTGTAAAACTCACCTAACCATCCACTTTTATCTAATTTATTGAGACTCGGTAAAAGTGTGTTGAACCGGGAGCATCCAAGTCCTTTACCAGTTTTTTTATAAACTTCAATTGATTTATTTAGACCATAATTAGACCACCAACGCGCACACCCAAAAGTAGAAGCTACTTGTATTTGTTGATTTTGGGTAGGATACAAACGAACTTGGATAGCCTGGTGTAGCAATCAACATCACCTCCTTGGTTTTTCTATTCTCTCACAATATACAGTTGATGATCCAAGCATTACGAAAAAATTTTGTGACGAGGATTACATATTTTATCTCTTGAAAGACCTCTCCAAAATTACTTGAGGATGCGATCGTCCTCACCTGCCCTCCCCACTATAACGGTACTCGGTTTAGTGGGAAGGGGGCGAAATAGTTAAACCAGGATTCACAAGTCCCAAAAGACACGCTATAGCGAAACTAGCACATACGATCGTTAATAGTATTATTTTGCGCGTGGCTCTTGAGTAAAATCGCGGTTAAAGGCGTTGTCACCCTGTGGCGGCGGGTTTCACAGGCCTTTCTAAACTTGAAAAACCCGCCCCCACAGACTTGCAGCGGGACAGGTTTACTTTTACCCCGATCGGACTTACGCTAAGAAACCGGGTTTCTAGGAAACTCTTGGGTTTAGTAACGAGAAATCTCGAAAGAAACCGGGTTTCTGAGGAAGAGTTTGTCCTGGACTAAGTGAGTTATCTAGGATATGGCGCGAGTTTCAGCGCTACAGCTAACAAAAATCAACTCAGTAGATTTTACTGTACCGCTTGAGAACGCAAGGCTGACTCCACTGCCAGCAGAGCTCGATCGACTTCAGCAGAAGTGACAATCAGCGGCGGGACAAATCTCAGCACTTTCGGCCCTGCGGGAACCAACAAAACTCCTGCCGCGATGGCAGATTTGACGATATCCGCCGATGTAAGTTCGATATCAGCTTGCAATTCCATCCCGACAATCAAACCCCAGCCGCGCACTTCGGCAATTAAATGCGGATATTCGGCCGCCAACTTGTTGAGGCCTGCTTTTAACTGTTCCCCGCGCTGCTGCACGTTTTCTAGAAGGTTTTCCCGTTCCAAAGTTTGGCAAACGCACAAAGCTACAGCGCAAGCAAAAGGATTGCCGCCGAAAGTGCTGGCGTGACTTCCCGGTTCAAATACATCGCAGGAAGATTTGCACAGCATAGCGCCGATCGGGATACCGCCACCTAACCCTTTCGCAGATGTAAAGATATCCGGTTCAATGCCGAGGTTTTCGTAGCCCCAGTATTTGCCACTGCGTCCCATCCCGACTTGCACTTCGTCGAGAATCAGCAAAATGCCTTTTTCGTCGCAAATTTCCCGAATGCGCTGGAAGTAGGCGATATCTCCGGGGCGAACTCCGCCTTCACCTTGCAGGGCTTCCAGCATAATTGCTGCTACTTGGCGTTCGTCTTTGTCGAGTTGCTCGATCGCACTTTCGATCGCACTAATATCGTTGTAGGGCACATAGTGAAATCCCGGCACCAAGGGGCTAAAACCCTTCTGGTATTTAGGCTGCCCCGTTGCCGTAATTGTCGCCAAAGTCCGCCCGTGGAAACTCGCAACAGCGGTAATGATTGTCGGATTCGAGATATTTAATTTTTCGTGGGCGTACTTGCGGGCGAGTTTAATTGCCGCTTCATTAGCTTCCGCGCCGGAGTTGCAAAAGAAGGCTCTGTCCGCACAAGAATGGTCTACAAGCCACTTCGCCAGCTCGCCCTGTACGGGGATATAATAAAGGTTAGAAACGTGGTGCAGCGTCTGAATTTGCTGAGTTACCGCTGCAATCATTGCCGGGTGGGCGTGTCCCAGAGTGCAGGTAGCAATACCAGCCACAAAATCGAGATATTCGCGGCCCTCGGTATCCCAAACGCGGCAGCCGAGGCCCCGTTCTAGGGCGATCGCAAAACGCCCGTAAGTCGTCATTACATAGCTGTCGAAGCTCTCAGAACTGAAGGGACTGGCTTCGGCTTGCACACTTGGTTCTTTTAGTAAGGTTTCTGGACTCACGAATCGCTCCTTAACACATAATATTCAGACCTCGATTGTACGGTAAAAATCCAGGTTAGCGGTGCAGGCTGTTAGTTTTGTCATAAAATCATAACAGTAACAACAATTAATCCCTCACAAATCTACTGATGAGTTATTACATTTCTCCTAACTTTCTCGATAAAGTTGCGGTGCACGTCACTAAGAACTTTTTAAATTTGCCCGGGGTAAGAGTTCCCCTAATTTTGGGAATTCATGGCCGTAAAGGAGAAGGCAAAACTTTTCAAACCGAACTGGTTTTTCGGCGAATGGGCTTTGAACCGGTCATGATATCTGGTGGGGAATTAGAAAGCCCGGATGCAGGAGATCCGGCGCGTTTAATTCGCTTGCGCTACCGGGAAGCTGCGGAGCAAATTCGCGTGCGCGGCGAGATGTGCGCCATCTTTATTAACGATTTGGATGCCGGTGCTGGCAGGTTCGATTCTACTACTCAATATACTGTCAATACTCAGATGGTCAATGCCACTCTGATGAATATTGCTGATAATCCAACTAACGTGCAGTTACCGGGAAGTTATGACAGCACGCCACTGCACCGAGTGCCGATTATTGTCACCGGAAATGATTTTTCTACGCTGTACGCGCCGCTGATTCGCGACGGGCGGATGGAAAAGTTTTATTGGGAACCCAGCCGGGATGATAAAATTGGCATTGTTGGGGGAATTTTTGAGTCGGACAAATTGTCAAAAACCGATATTGTGGCGTTAGTGGATAATTTTGCCGATCAGGCGATCGACTTTTTTAGCGCTTTGCGATCGCGCATTTATGACGAACAAATCCGCGAATTCATTCACAAAGTAGGAATCGAGCGAGTTTCCAAGCGTTTGGTAAACACTTTGGAAGCAGCGCCAGATTTCCATAACCCAAATTTCAGCCTCGCTCATTTAATAGAAATGGGCAGTTTGATGGTGGGCCAACAAAAGCGGATTAAGGAAATGCGCTTAGTAGATGAATACAACCAATCGCGCCTGTTCAACGTTCAAGGAACCGCCAATCCCCCTGCTGCTGCGCCCACGCAAAGTCAATTAAACGACCCCTCCTCGAAATATTATAAGGCTTACGAGGAGCCAAGTTCTGAAGTGGGTAACGGTCATGCGGCGCGGCTGAGTTCCGAGGTATTGGAACAAGTAAAGCAGTTATTAGCAAGAGGCTGCAAAATTGGCATGGAATATGCAGATAATCGCCGATTTAAGACTGGTTCTTGGCAAAGTTGCGCGACGATTAAAACTGAACAAGAAAAAGATGTGGTTGCATCTTTAGAAACTTGTTTGGCGGAACACGGCGGCGAATACGTGCGGCTGATTGGTATCGATCCAAAAGTCAAGCGGCGGGTAGTTGAAACAATTATTCAGCGGCCAAATTAGGACAAGCGTTTACAGATTTAAATTCTTGCATATTTGGGGCGGGCTAGAAGCCCACCCCACAAGAATTTGATTTTTTTTTGACAGAACATAGACCTATTATGGTTCTTCACTTTCATCTCTTGCAATTATCTGCGTTCATCTGTGTTTATCTGCCTGAAATCTGCGGTTGACCTATCAATCAAAGATTTATGCAAGAAGTCTATTATGCAAAAATTTATCAAAGGTTGCCCGATCGCACATAGCACCTTGAGCACCCACTTTAGTTGTGCACAGAGCGCCTGCTGCTGCGCCCCACCGCACCGCCTCTGACAAGGACAGACCGGCATCTAATGC
Organism: Microcoleus sp. Pol10D4; assembly: GCF_036701555.1. Lineage (NCBI taxonomy): Bacteria > Bacillati > Cyanobacteriota > Cyanophyceae > Oscillatoriales > Microcoleaceae > Microcoleus > Microcoleus sp. Pol10D4. The sequence goes on along the minus strand of NZ_JAUBRA010000025.1, from coordinate 26,241 downwards.
AGAGGCCAACCCGCCATTAAAAGCATCGCCAGCAGCAACAGTGTCGATCGCCTCCACAGCAAAAGCCGGTACAAAAAACGTTTCATCCGCCGTAACAGCAACAGCCCCGCGATCGCCCAATTTGACAATAACATTCTTGACACCGCGCTCCTGCAAGTGTTTGGCAGCTACAATCGCTGTTTCCGCGTCATTCACCCGAAAACCGACTAACTGACTGGCTTCCACTTCATTCGGCGTGATAATGTCAATTAGGGGATAAAGTTCCAGTGGCAAATCCGCCCTAGCCGGTGCTGGATCGAGAATAACTCGCACCCCCGCTTGACGAGCAGCTTTCGCAGCTTCTTGGACAACTTCCAGGGGAATTTCTAACTGTAACAGCAAAGATGTAGCTCCTGTTAACAGTTTTTGGAGACGTTCTATATCTGCTTCACCGACATTGTTATTCGCCCCCGGAATCACAATAATATTATTTTGACCTGTCTCGTCTACCGCGATAATTGCCACTCCTGAATGAGTGTTTTGGTCTATTAATACATTGTCTGTACTTAAACCATAAGATTGTAAATTAGTCAATAATTCTTCAGCAAATTTATCGTTGCCGACGCGGCCGATGATGTTGGTAGAAGTGCCGAGACTGGCGGCGGCGACGGCTTGATTTGCTCCTTTGCCGCCGCCGGCTGTGAAAAAATTGCTACCGATGATAGTTTCCCCTGGCTGCGGCAACCGGGGAGTTTTTGCTGCTAGGTCGATGTTGATACTGCCGAATACGATGATGGTCATAAATTATTCAATTTGGTAATTGGTAAGCTGTAGCGCATTTAATTTGTAAACTACAGTTTACTTAAACTATTGTTGCCCCGGCAGGAGAACCCGGGGCGAGCAAGTTTCAATTTAAATGCCAAATAACTTAATTGGTAATTGGTAATTAGTAATTCTCCCACTCTCCCATTCTCCCCCTCTCCCCCTCTCCCACTCTCCCTCTCTCCCTCTCTCCCTCTCTCCCTCTCTTCCTTAAAATGCCAAATAACTTAATTGGTAATTGGTAATTGGTAATTCTCCCACTCTCCCATTCTCCCCCTCTCCCCCTCTCCCTCTCTCCCACTCTCCCTCTCTTCCTTAAGACGTGCTAGAACAGTTATGGTCTTCATCGGTCAATTCAATGGCTGCAATTACTCTCGATCGCAATCCCTGTGTCCTGCTAGTTGAAACAGACGAAGTTCTCGCCGGACACTTGAGTCTCGACTTAAAATCCTCCGGTTACGAACCGGTAGTGGCTTCTAATACCGCCACGGGCCAACATTTAGCCAGTGAATTGCAGCCAGCTTTGATTGTAATCGATCGCATACTTGGCGCTGAGTCGGGGCTGTCACTGTGTTCTCACCTCAGAAGTATTGGCAATCGGGTGCCGGTGCTGCTATTGGTCGGTCGTGATACAGTTGACGATCGCGTAGCTTGTCTGGAAGCTGGGGCGGATGATTATTTTCTTAAACCTTACCGCACTGAGGAGTTTTTGCAGTTGGTGCGCTTGTATTTGCAGCCGGATAACAGCAGCAACGAACAATTGAGGTTTGGCGATTTAGTTTTGGATTTGGCCTCTAGGCGGGCCCTACGCAATGGACGGGCGATCGACCTGACGATGAAGGAATTTGAGCTGTTAAAGTATTTGATGGAACATCCCCGCGAGGTTTTGACTCGGGAACAAATTCTGGAAAATGTTTGGGGTTACGACTTTTTGGGCGAGTCGAATGTAATTGAGGTTTACATCCGCTATCTGCGGCTCAAAATTGAAGATGAGGGCGAAAAGCGCTTGATTCAGACGGTGCGCGGTGTTGGCTATGTGATGCGGGAAGCTTGAAGAAGTCAGTTGACTGTTGACTGTTGACTGTTGACTGTTGACTGTTGGCTAGTTCTAATGTTCAATTCCCAATCTAAAATCTAAAATCTAAAATCATTATGAGTTATTTAACTAATTTGCTCGGTATTGGAGTAAGTATATTTTTGCTGGGATGTTCGCCGACTTTACCGATCGCAAATGCTGGTGCTACTGGTATTTTGGCGGATCAGTCTGCGACGGCGACAACATCGGGTCAAGTGCTTCCTGTTTCTGCTAGAGCTCGGATAGGTGATCGCCCAATCGAACTCGAAGTGGCGAAAACAGTTGAACAGCAGGCTATGGGTTTAATGTACAGAACTTCTTTGCCGGATGACAGAGGAATGCTGTTTGAGTTTAAACCGGCGCGGCGGGTCAATTTTTGGATGAAAAATTGCCAGATTTCTCTGGATATGATTTTTCTGCGAGATGGGGTGGTTGAGGCGATCGAAGTTTCTGCACCTCCTTGTACTGCTGATCCTTGTCCTACCTACGGGCCAGATACTGCTGTCGATCGAGTTATTGAACTCCGGGGCGGGCGAGCTGCTGAACTCGGTGTCAAAAAGGGCGATCGTATTGAAATCGAGTTTTTCCAATAAAACTTCGGACTCTTTCAGTAAAATCTGCACACAGACATAATCCCCCGGTTTCCATCGCCCAGAGATCCCCCTACCTTCGGAATACCGGAGAAAATTTAGAAACTTTACAAAAATTGATTAAATTTGTTAATATATTAATGTAAGATTCAGTACAAACACCGAAAGATTTGCTAGGATGTCGATCTCAGTCAGTCAGGACTTGAGCTTGTTTCCGGAAGCTGTAGATTGTTGGTCGCAGGTATGAGACGAGTCAGCGACTCGTTACCAATCCTGAGAGACGATACTCAGCCTCAAGGTGTAGCAACACGAAAAGAAATTCTCTGGAAGTTCTGGCGATCGAGGTAAATCTACTAAACCTATCTAAAGTAGTATGCTACGAGCCAAGTTAATTGGCGGTAATTGGCAAACTTAACTTCTGGTAGCATTTTCGGGTTTGATCGAAATATCTAACTAATTTTGCCAAAGTAGATTTGCGGATTCTGCATTTCGGCAGATGAAGTTAAACTCTGAACTTGGTTTAGTAGTTTTAGGTAGCAGAATTTATTCTGATTCGCGCTGCAAAGATGCCGAGTTATTCAGTTTAGGTTCGATCGCGATTACCAGTCGATCGGGCCGACATCAGCAAAATTGCAAAACCTTTCACTTTTTGGGAAAGGTTAGCTTTACAGTAGCACTCAGCATTACGTTTGGCAGTTCAACCGCTAATAGCGTTTTAAAAGCTATCGACGGTAACAAGACAAATTTAAAACTGGCTTATTACTCATCACAAACATCAGGTTCACATCAGAAAATGGTGTCCTATACTTAGAGGTGAAATCACATGGCACCCGCTAAATACACTCGATTAATTCGATTTTTACAAGAAGATTTGGCAATTTCTCCCGCGTCAATTGCTGTCGCCGAACGTGGCGGTGACAAACAGCGCCAGCGCGATAAAGACCCGAATTCCTTGCCGATGGTTCTGTGGCAATACGGTTTAGTCACTCTCGAACAGTTGGATAAAATCTTTGATTGGTTATCCGAAGCATACTAAAAGGATTTTAGATTTTAGAGAGTATCAAAAATCCAAAATCTAAAATCCTTTAACAACTGAGATTAGGATTCAGCCAAGAATTTGGCAGCAGCGGCAACGCCGGCACCAGGAGTGTAGCCTTCATGACCCAGTTCTCGCAACACGACTTCTAACGAGGAAATTGCTGCTAGAATATCACGATCGCCCACAAAGCCCAAATGACCGATTCGGAAGATTTTACCTTTGAAATGGTCTTGTCCGTCGGCGAGAGCAATGTCAAATCTCTTTCTCATCAAAGTCCGCACTTTTTGAGCATCTACGGATGCTGGCGGCATAACTGAAGTAATCGCAGGGCTGGCCGCATCATCAGCGGCAAACAACGGCAAACCTAAAGCTTTTACCGCAGCGCGAGTAGTTCTCATTAAGCGTTGGTGCCGCGCGAAAACATTTTCCAACCCTTCTGTTTTCATCATCTGCAGCGATGCTTGCAGGGCAAAAAACATATTGACAGGGGGAGTAAAAGGAGTGGTATTTTTGGCAGCGTCTTTGCTATATTTGCCCAAATCCAAATAATAGCGGGGCAGTTTAGCAGTTTTGTAAGCTTCCCAAGCTTTGGGACTGACGGCCACAAAACCCAAACCTGGAGGAATCATGTAAGCTTTCTGAGAACCAGAAGCAATGACATCGATTCCCCAAGCGTCCATCGGAATATTGACAGCGCCTAAGCTAGTGACAGCATCGACCATAATTAAAGCTTCACCGTGGGCTTTAACGTGGCGGTTGATGGTTTCGAGGTCGTTGAGGACGCCCGTGGAGGTTTCCGAGTGGGTGATGATGACTGCTTTGATTTGCTTCTCTGTATCTGCTTCGAGTTTTTCGCGGAAGTTTTCCGGGTCTAAAGGTTGGCCCCACTCAGCTTTAATAATTTCGGCGTTTAAACCGTAAGCTTCGGCGACTTCCGCCCAGCGTTCGCCAAATTTGCCGTTAGTACCGACTAAAACTCGATCGCCCGCACTCAAGAAATTAATTATCCCAGCTTCCATCGCGCCGGTACCAGAAACCGTTAAACTCAGCACGTCACTTTTTGTTTGGTGCAGCCATTTCAAGTTTTCGGTACATTCTGCAAAAATCGCGTCAAATTCCTTGCTGCGGTGGCCCATCGGGTGTTTTGCCATCGCTAACAATGCCGCTTCAGGCACCGGCGTCGGGCCGGGAATCATCAGCATTAATTTGTTGTCCATGATATTGTCCTAACTTTTCCTGTGGGAGTTCTATAGAATAAATCAAATACGATACGTCACGTCGCTACCCTAACTTTTTTAACTTTTAACTCCCTTGTGGTTAATTTCATTTAGAGCCCAGCGATGTTCTACCGCTAAGTTCGATCGCTCGCAGCTTTGTTCTAATTGCTTTTGAATGGCAAGGGCTTTACGCAGTGTAATAATAAGTTGGTGAACTTGTTGCTGCTGCGGCGATTGTGGACTGACAGCAAACATCGTTTTGCGTTCTAACAATTGAAGTAGCAATTCATAATGAATGTACGAAGGAAGGGGGATTGGCTCCATGAAAGCTAATATACCTCAGCGAACCGATACCCCATTGCAATTGCATGAGGCATCACGGTGAACATTAGATGCCCGATTTTTTATTTGTTTTCTAACCGTACAATAACCCCTGCTTTGCCGATCGAATATTCGGGGCTGGGTGCGTTGGACACGCTAAATCTTGCGATCGACAGGCTTACAGAATAGATTTAATTGCTTTCTGGCAAAATATTTCTATGCAATATAGCTTTCAGTGCTATTTCTTTTTTACAGTAGCGCTTGAGTCGATGCAGGCTAGAAATTCTCATTATTTACCTACTTAATCATTTTTTATCAGAATCAAGGGTGCTTTGTCAAGCGGTCTCGCCTTTCACAGGCTGGGAGGGCGATCGACAAGGGAGGCTAAAGCTGCGCCTGGATCGGGCTGCTTGACCAGAGATTCGCCGATGAGAACGGCTTCGGCGCCGGCGCTGGCAAGTTTAGCGAGGTCGTCGGGAGTGTGGATTCCTGACTCGCTGACAATGAGGATGCCTTTTGCTTGGATTTCGGTTTGTCGATCGGCTAATAGTTGGCTGGTGGTTTCTAGGCTGACGGAAAAGTCTGCTAGGTTGCGGTTGTTGATGCCGATCAGGTTAACGCCTTGTAGGGTTAATACTCGATCGAGTTCTTCGAGAGTGTGAACTTCTATTAAAGCTGTCATGCCCAAAGTCTTGACAATTTTTACAAAGTATTGTAAGTCTTTGTCAGATAGAATAGCTGCGATTAGCAACACAGCATCGGCGCCGTGAATCCGGGCGAGATAAATTTGGTAGGGATAGATAATAAACTCTTTGCAAAGTAAGGGTAAATCGACGGCTGCACGGATTTTAGCGAGGTTGTCGAAACTGCCTTGAAAGAACTTTTCATCGGTGAGTACGGAGATGCAACTAGCGCCGTTTTGTTGGTAAGCTAGGGCGATCGCCACGGGGTCGAAATCTTCGCGAATTACGCCTTTGCTGGGGGAAGCTTTTTTAACTTCGGCGATGATAGCGGGTGTGGTTTTGCCGTTTTTAAGGGCGGCAAGAAAGTCGCGGATGGGCGGTGCAAAGGGGAGTTTTTTGTGAAGATCGGCTAATGGGGTGCGATCGCGCTTTTGGGCAACTTCAGCTTCTTTTTCCCAGACGATTTCTTCGAGGATGTGCTGGGGTTCGGCGTCGGGTACGGCGATTTGGTAGCTGAGGTAGAGTACGGAAACGGATGTGCTGGGGGGACGACGGCGGATTTGAAGCATGATAGAGGGATAAAGGGCGATCGTAACAAGTTTCAACGTATTATATAATGGTTTACGATTAATCAAACAGAAACAAACCCGGATTTACATGAAAAAATTTACCCAAAGCCTCAGCTTGTTTTTTGCTAATTTCTAGCTGACCGTTAACGATTTCAGTTGCCGTCTCAACTGTGCCAATAATTTCTACTAAATCTGCTAGTTCTAAACTTCTAGCATCCATCAAATGAAGAAGTCTTGAGTGGGGAGTTGAAGCATTCAGTTGATAGTGAGTTTCTTCATAATCCTCAATGAGTTTGACTAAAAGTTCTAACAGAGTATCTTCTTCGGGAGTTAGATTTTTCCGAGACAGCAAGTTTTCAACTATTTCTAAAAAAGTCTCGTTTTCATCTTCATTTTTGATAACTCGAGGTTGATATTGAGAGAGCAGGCTGCTGTAACTGTCGGAGTCAAAAGTAAGAGTCATTCGATTTTAGATTTTAGATTTTAGATTTTAGATTATAATTTTGGCAGTAGTCTATTAATTTTTTGCGACTGATAACGTGCATTGAGCGATCGTTCAGATGTTTGGCAGATACCTAATTCTATCAAATTTAAGTGCGAACGGCTAAAACCCCAATTTAACTAAAAGGGCGATCGGGCTTCTTTTCTATTGGCGAGCTGTCGGGGCGACAAGTCGTCTATAACGCTGATAGAATAAGCCTCATAGCTCTTATGCCTTGTTGATAATTAGGTAGTTTATGTGGAGACAAAGACATTAATTCAACAACAACCTGCCAATTACTAAACATCAAATCGACCCATGATTCACCCCAAAGTCCAATATAAAAAGTGCTATGTCTAGCATATTTTCTGTGACTTTCTGTTTTTCTGCTTAGATATTCTTGAACTTGCTTTGACTTAATTTCTATCCCTTGGATTATACTCTTCAAGTATGCTAGTGATAACAGAATTAATAATTTACTCAATCGCTCGCCCGTGAGATTAGTCCTTTCTAGGTTATATCCTCCACCCTTAAAGTCTCTAAACATTTCTTCAATTCCAAATCTTTTTGCATAAGCATCAACTGCTGCTTGTATATTTGCCAAGCTTGTCAGAATATACCAAGGTTCTTCTGTAGTAATATTTCGATATTTACCCAGCCACTTACCTGCCAAATTAAACCCCGTAACTGGTGCGGTTTTTCGGATTGTTACTTCTTGATTGAAAAAGCTATTTCCTGGCTCTAATCCTAGCATTTTTAGTTCAGTCCATAACTCCAATTCCGTCTTGATACAAACATTCTTTTTTAGTCGTAAACAGAAATATACTTTCTTCTCCCTCAGCCAATTTGCCAGGGTAACACTACAAAATTCACGATCTCCTAACACGAGCAATTTATAATTTGATAAGGCGGCGAATACTGGCGTTAATACGAATTGTTGATTTTCCAATGTGCTGTTCCCTTGTTTGTCAAGGACTTTCCAATAAATAGGAATAGCTCTTTTTCGCCAAATCATGCTAACCATCAAAATATTATTTGATTGCCATTTGGTTCGGTCTATTGCTAAATATACAACCTTATTTTGTTTGACACTACCTTTAATCCAACCAATCACCAGTGGCAACCAAATACTATCTAAAGTCCATTCATCCTCCGATAAAAATCTCTGAATCTTTTTTCTTCTACTTTCAAATTTAATGGGCATCGCTAGTTTTGCTGCTATGCTTTCCAATGTGACTTCTTTAATCGATTGCACTACTTGAATCAATAAAATTGTCAATAAGTAATGAGAACGTGTCAGCTTTTCTAACAAATGGGCATGATATAATTCTGGTATCATTTAAGTGTTTTTGGGTAAGAAGCTTTCTTACCCTATCTTTTTCTAGGCGATTTGTCTAGGATTGCCGGACTGTATGATTTTCAGGCAACCTGTCACCCCGTCAGATTGGCGAGTAAAGATTGGAGTCGGAGCGATCGAAGCAGTGATAGAAACCAGTCGCACCCATTATTTCGTGAAAATTTCCAAATTTCTTTTGTAGAGAAGTGATTAATCGCCTCTCTACAAGATGCGATAGTTAGTGAGACTTTTTGTTCAGAACAATGACAAATTTCTGGGAGTCGTGTTTTTTAACTTCCCTTCTGCGTTGACTCCGGATCTTAGTTCGCGATGGGGGAGAATCATAGTAAATTTTTTCCTCGCCCCAAGGAAGACAAAGCTGCACGCCTACAGGTTGCCGTTCTCTGCTTTCGCTTGAAGTATTGCTGTTTTTCATAAGTTAATCCTCTGTGTTTGGGTTGTTGATTTATCCCTAAACCCATTAGACAATGCCCATCCAAACAGGAACCCACAAGATGCTATCAAGATACTATCAAGATGCTATCAACTTTCAGATTGAATCCGCTATTTGACAATAAAGACTATAATTTAATGAATAAGACGGGAGAGATAGCTGATGTCCTGGGATGACTTTCTGGAAAAAGTTGCGGATACTCACAGCTTGTTCGATGCGGACGATAGACAGGTTTTCATGACGAGGTTCGCGGAGCGAAATTTAAAGTCAAAGGTATCAAACGCGAAGTTAGCAAATGAGCTGAACGTCAGCGAGGCTACGCTGGGAAGACGATTAGGAGAAGTCTATGGCAAGTTTTCTCAAAGTTGCCCCAAGCTTGATTCTGGTAAAAAGGGTAAATTCGAGCTACTGCGAGAGTGGCTGAAAACTGGATATGCTCAATATCAGGAAACGCGAAAGCTGCCTGGGCTACCTGCAACCTCTAACCTTGCTGCGAATAATCAGACTGAAGGTTTGGTATTTCAGCACACTCCCGACAAGTGGCAGGAGGTTTGTCGCCGGATGCTTCTGGAACAGAAGCGGCTAAGCAGCAATAAGCTAATGCCTCCTCAAATGAAGCGCGATCTGATTGATGAAAATATCTATGTAGATTTGACCTTAGTGCAGCAGGAGCAAATCCAAAAGGTTGGAGGCGACTCATCACCGGAACAGGGTTCGCTGTTGTACGAGTCAACGGGGTACAGCAAAACCGAAAGATTTGAATACAACCAATTTCTCACAACACTCCTCAGTACCAAGAAAAACAATCGAATTGCCATAATTGGTGAACCAGGAGGAGGGAAAACCACGCTTTTACAGAAAATCGCTTTCTGGCTGTTAGATAATACAGATGATTTGGTGATTTGGGTTTCTCTAGGACGTTTAGCAACGAATCTAAGTGATTACATATTTAATGATTGGCTGCGAGATGCAGAGGGAGCTGTCACTGAAAACTTGCAGACATCTTGGAAAAGTCAGTTGGAACAGCGGCAGGTGTGGTTGCTGTTAGATGGGCTAGATGAAATGGCAGCAGAGATGCAGGAAACCTTATCTGCAAGGGGTTTGCTGACTCATGTGCGGATAGTAACAAGTTGTCGGCTGAATGTTTGGCAGGCTAACCCCCGCATTTTGGATGGCTTTGAATTTTATATTACTCAACCGTTCACCTATCCCCAGGTACAGCAGTTTATCGAGAAGTGGTTTAGTAAAGATAACGCATTGGGCGATCGCTTATGGCAAGCAATTCATCAACCAGGAAAGGAACGGATTAAGGATTTAGCCAAAAATCCTTTAAGGTTGACCCTGTTGTGTGCAATTTGGCAAGGGCGAGATGGCGATTTGCCTGATACAAAAGCGAAATTATATCAAAAATTTGTCGATAAAATCTTTGACTGGAAAGCAGAGTATTTCCGCCTGGACTCTAATAATCAAGAGCGGCTGAATGCTAAGCTGGGAGAGTTGGCCAGAGAAGCGATCGATAAAGAACCTACTCGGTTTCGCTTGCGACATAAATTTGTCTGTCAGCTTTTGGGCAAGCCAAAGGATAAAGATTCTCTGCTGCAATTGGCCCTGGATTTGGGTTGGCTGAATCAAGTGGGAATGGATGCAGATGAACCTGAAGAACCTGTTTATGCTTTCTGGCATCCCACGTTTCAGGAATATTTCGCGGCGGGTACCATTGATCATTGGAACTTTTTCCTGAATCACATTCCTGACAACCCCAAAGACTCAAAAGCAAGTTACCGAATTTTTGAGCGCCAGTGGAAAGAGGTTATTTTATTGTGGCTGGGGGGCGAGGATGTACGAACAGAGAATAAGGAAGCCTTTATTAAGGCTTTGGTTGAATTTCAAGATGGATGTCGGGATTGTATTTTAGATCGCAAAGGTTTTTATGAATACCGAGCGTATTGTTTAGCAGCGATAGGTATTGCTGAGTTTAAGGAATGTAGCTGTGCTGATGCAATCCTATCGCAATTGATTAGATGGGGATATGGTTATTTCAATTTAAAGATGCAGATGTGGGTTGGGGAAAGTTGCCCAAGTTCAGAATTAGCGAGGGCTGCATTCCAAGAGAGCGATCGCAGCCGAACCATCCCTGCTTTAATTAACCTGATGCTTAACAGTACCACTGATGCTACTAATGGTTTGTTGGCAAATATGGTTGAGAGTTTGGGAAAAATTGGAACTGGCAACCAACACGCAATCGATGGGCTGCTTGATTTGATTCGTACCACTTCCAATATCTATCCAGATCCATTTATTGAAGGAAAGTATCTCTTTGATAAAGCATTTAATAGTTTAGAACTGATTGGTCAGAACAATCAGCAATTGATAAATGAACTTAATAACATGATGCAAAACAGTCACCATGAATACACTCGTGTAAAAGCTGCTGAATGTTTGGGAAAAATTTATCCGAGTAATGAGCAAGCGATCGGGAAGTTAGTGGATTTGATAGAAAAAAGTGCTTGTGATTTTATGCGTAGTGAAGCGCATTTCTGCTTAGCGCAAATTGCACCCGATCATCCTCAAGCTAGCGTAATTATTGAACCTAGCATTTTTGATGTAGTTCGGCAATTACTCCAATGGCTGCTTGACGAGAAAAAATCTAGTAAAGATGAATTAAAACGTAGATGGGCAGGAGAAACATTCGAGTATATTGCATCTAAATCTCCGAAAGCAATTAAGAGCCTTATTTATTTGATTCGCAATAGTCCTAATGAGCATATTTTTCGGGATGCGGTCAGGCTTTTAGGCAAATTTGGTACTAATGATAAGCAAGCAGTTGCGCTACTGATTGAGTTGAGTCGCCACAGCAATTTTGTAATTAGTCATTTTGCCATTGCATACCTTGGTAATACTAACGTAATGCACGAAGAAGTAATCAAGGTATTAATAGACATGATTTACAACGCTCCAGATATTCGTATTTACACAGCTTCTAGTTTGGGAAAAATACTTAAAAGATATCCGCTGTCATCTGCCGTCTCAAATTTAAAACCTCCTCTGCAAAATCAGATATCTACTCACGAAGATGTCGAGCTTTATCATAAGTGCTACCAGGTTCTTTGGCAATGCGCTGAAACTATGCCTTTCCCAGACTATTATGAAGCTTGGCACAGTTAAGCCACTAATTAGTATTTTGTTTTAGGCAAGGTTTTAAGTTAGTGTAAATATACTCTATACAATGCGATCGCTCTCCAATCATTTATAACAAATATGAGCATCAATGATAAACTTAAGAACATACTGACGCAATTACGATCGCACTTCGAGCAACTCTACGGCGATCGCCTCACCCAAATGGTGATCTACGGTTCCCATCTCAATAAGCCTTTGACGGGCGGGCAGGATGCCCAACCCCTACTCCCCACAAAAAAACTTACTCTTTGTGGAACAGGCATCTTGCCTGTTCCGGAGAATGGTAAAAGATGCAATTGCGAGCACTTTCATCTCCTTTAACTTGCTCTACTACCGCCCTAAAACAGAATACTGAAATCCCCGACTTATTCAACAAGTCGGGGATATAAAACAAGAAAACAGCCCCTACAAATTAATGACTACCTGCTCCAGCCGCCCGTTTAAACGCCTCATCCAACACTTCCGAAAGCGTCGGGTGAGTGTGAACTCGGAATGCTAAAGTGTTAACAGAATCGCGCTGGGCGATCGCATTTGCCGCCTCCTGAATCAAATCCGCAGCGTGCAAACCGAAAATGTGAACTCCCAACAACTCCCCAGTATCTTTCCGGTAAATCACCTTAGCCATACCGTCAGTTTCACCCTCCGCAATAGCCTTAGAATTTCCCTTAAAATAACTCTTGACAGAACCGACCTCAAACCCTTCTGTTTTTCCTAACTCCTTCGCCGCAGGTTCCGTCATCCCCACATAGCTAATTTCCGGGTGAGTAAACGCCGCCGCCGGGATACTCAAATAGTCAACTTCGCGCGCACGGCCACAAATATTTTCTACTGCGGCAATTCCCTGAGCAGACGCAGAATGCGCTAACATCATCTTGCCATTAACATCGCCGATCGCCCACAAATTTTGCACCGGTTCTCCCGCCGCCAAAACCTGCATCTTATCGTTAACTGGGATATAACCGCGCATGGTTTCCACGCCAACAGTTTCTAACCCCAAATTCTTGCTCACCGGAACCCGACCAGTTGCTACCAAACAAGCATCAACTTCCAAAACTTCGACAACTTCCTTAGTTTTGAAATCAGCTAATTCAATAATTACCGGCGAACCAGGAATAATCTTCTTAGCCAACAACCCAACTTTCGTTTCAATATCGCGGGGTGCAATTAACACTCGTTCTGCCAACTTAGCAATATCCGGGTCAAAAGTCGGCATCAATTGGTCTAGAGCTTCAATCATCGTAATTTCGCAGCCCAGGGCCGTGTAAATATCCGAAAACTCCAAACCGATATAGCCACTGCCAATAATTGCGATCCACTTCGGTAGCGATTCCAACCTGACAGCATCATCGCTGGTAAATACAGTTTTGCCGTCAATTTCTATCCCTGGGGGGACAAAGGGAACCGAACCGGGAGCGAGAATAATATCCTTGGCGGTAATAGTTTTCTCGCCTTTATCGGTTTCGACGGTAATTTTTTGAGCACTGGCAATTTTGCCCCAACCTTGGATGACATCGACGTTCAAACGTTTGAGGCTGTTGGTCAAGTCGCCGCGAAGTTTGCTAACAATAGTATTAGCGTGATTGGCGATCGCCCCGCGATCGAAATCCACACTGCCCAATTGAATTCCCAAAGTCTTCAGGTGGTGGGCATTCCGCAAATCTCGCACTCGCCCGGAAGCCGCCAACAGCGCCTTCGAGGGAATGCAGCCGCGGTTGACGCAAGTCCCTCCCATGTCCCCTGCTTCGATAATTGCCACTTTCAGCCCGCAGCTAACCGCGTGTATGGCCGCGCCGTGTCCGCCCACGCCAGCGCCGATAATTGCTAAATCGTAATCAAATCCCTGAGTCACCTTAAAATCTCCTAATGCCTTTGAAATCTTAGGACTCAAGCAAAAAACACCGTCTCTCCGTCCTTTCGGGGTGGCGCGTTGCCATCGCAACCTTTGAACAGCGGTAATAGTTGCATAAGTCCTGTCTCCTTATTCTCGACTAGACTAGGGTTAATTAGACAACGAAAGAGCCGTAACTGAGATTTTTTCAGGGTCAATGATTTTGAGCTGGGTCTACACAAAGTCTCAAATCACTCAGTAGGCGGGTGTAAAGTTAAATACAGTTTGAAGGCTGACAATGCCCGCAGCAGGTTTGATATTGGGGCAGCAACTTGGGCCGCAGGCATTCCCACCGCCCGGTTAAATTCTGTCCCCCTGCTTGTTTGAGTCGGTTTTCATGTCTAATATCTGCACGCGCCGGGGCGCACAGAGTTTGTTGGCAACTTTTGGACTCTATGGAGTGGCTTATGACGGATGACGATGACCAGAAAGATTTACGCCGGGCCTCGGCTCAATCATTTTTTGAGTCCCTGGATGAATTGTTCGATTCTATAGAATCGAACAGCAGTCAAGCTGCACAACCTAAATCTCCACCGCCTCCGGCTAAGTCTGCGAGTCAGTCTTCGAGTTTGCCGAAGAAGACTAGACCTGCGAAAATTAATTTGTCGGATTTTGAAGATGCGATCGCCGATTTGGAACAGTTTATCCAGAGTAAACACCAGAAACGCCCGGAATCGAATCAATAGTGCGATGATACATTTTCAAGTAATGACTGTTGAGTGTTGACTGTTGACGGTTGACTGTTGACGGTTGACAAGCGAAAAATTTTAGATTAATGTTTACGCTCCCAGATGAATCTGTGGAGTCAATTTTTAATGTCAAATTCGGTAGCAGAGGAATCATTCATCTCTCTGTTCTCTGACTCTGTGTCCTCTGCGGTTTAATCAGGCCAAAGCAAGCAGAATTGATATCAATCTCAAATCTCAAATCTCATAGCATAGAAATGATTCATCTCTCTGTTCTCTGACTCTGTGATCTCTGTGTCCTCTGCGGTTTAATCATTCCAAAGCAACCAGAATTTATATCAATTCCCAATCAAAATCGACGGGTTGTTAACGGTGCTTTCGGCTTGACCTGCTTAGGTTGCACCTACAAAACATTCACATTTGGTTGAGGATTGCTTTACAAGAATCAAGCCAGATAAATTATCTCAATTTACTATTAATAGCCTTGTTTTTAGGCTTTGAGTGCTGCGGTAATTGCCTCGATCGCACTTCGATCGCACGATCGCCGATCGCACTCACAGGCAACTCCCATTCATCAATATCAATATCATTGCGGAACTTCACCGGAATATCAGCACCGTTAATAATAGCTCCCAACAGCCGCGGCCCAGATTTATGCGACTCCTCCTCCTCAGATTCCAGCAACTGATCTGCAGCCTCAGACAACATACTAGACAAAGTGTAACCAGGCCGCGCCACCAAAATCATACCGTCCGTGTACGGTTCCAACGTCAGCGCGTCGTTGCACTCGCTCAACGCCGGAGAATCCACAACCACAAAATCAAAGCGGTTGCGAACATCCTCAAACAATCTCCGCATTTCGCTTGATTCTAGTACGGCGGAGGCTTGCCGCAAAAAGCCGGGACTCGGCACAACGTATAGGTTCTCTACCTCTGGAACCAAAAGGACGCACTCGCTAATATTGCCGTAATAGTGCAAAGGTTCCACAGTCGCCAAAGGATCAGCAGCAATTTTCAAAGATTCAACGTTAGAAGGCGATCGCAAATCTGCTTCAATTAGCAAAGTCCGTTTACCCGATCGAGCCGATGCAATTGCCAAATTGTAAGCACTAAAACTTTTCCCCTCCAAAGGCGCCGCCGAAGTCAGCAACACCACCTTCACCGGTTTGTTCCCGATCCGGCGCAAATTAGTACGCAACCGCTCGTAAAATTCCAAATAGGGAGAATTTGTCTCCAGGGCGAGCGGCATTATTTCATCGCCGTAGGAATCAAACACCGTCACTTCAGGCAAAACTGCCAGTATCGGCACCTCTTTTTCCACCAAAGCCGCCCGCACTTCTTCCCAACTGTAAAACTTGCCGTTGAGCATCCCCAACAAAAATATCAACCCCCCGCCCAGCAGCAATCCCACAAATCCGCCCACCGCCAGCATCACGGGCAAACCTCTCTGGTTTGACTCAACGTCATCAGTTTGCGGCAATTGGGCGATTCTCAAACTCCCCGTTGTCTCAGCTACCGCCGCCTCAGCATCTACCAAAGCCGACTGCATCTTGTCGTAGAGAGCTTTTTTGAACGCCACTTGCTGGGCTAACCGCGCTTGTTCTAACTGCTTGTTGGGGATTGTCGCGTGTTCCCGACGCAATAGCTGTTCAGTTTTCTCGATTCCTTGGAGTTGCTGTTGCGCCGCATCCCGCTGCGTTTGCAAAGCAATCAAAGTTTGAGCTAACTGCTGTCTAGCCGGATCTAAAGAAGAGTCTACCCGAATTCGAGCGGCACTTCTGAGCGGAGCCGCCACCCCGTTACCGCCGAGTACCTCAGATTGCCGCTGCTGCAACTGCTGCTCAAAAGCTTGTTTTTGTTTGAGCAATTCTACAATTTTCGGGTGTTCCTCCTGCAAGTCGCTGCGGAGAATTTTGAGCTGAGATTCGATCGAAAACAATTGCACTCGCAGTTGGGCAATAATTGGATCGGCAGAGAGTGCTTGAGCGACGTAAGCTTGCTCCACATTCAATCCCAAGCGATCCTGCAAACTGTTCATTTGAGCTTCAATTCCTCCCAACTGCACGCGGAGTTGTCGCTGCTGCTGTTGGCTGCTGGTAATCGCTTGCGGCAGTGCACCGCTCTGAGCTGCTAAAATTGAAGTTCCTTCTCGTTTTTCGTAGGCTTCAAGTTTTGCTTCCGTCTCTCGGAGTTCCTGAGTTACTGTGGGCAAACGCTTGTTAATTTGGGCGATAGTCTCACGCAGTCTAGAAGTATTAATACTTTTGCTGTGTTCCACCATTTCGTACATCAGCGTCCTTACTACCGCTTCTGCTTTTTTGCGATCGCCATTTTTGTACAATACTTGAATCAAAGCGCTGGGGTCATTACTCTTACTTGGCATCTTTATCTGCACGTCTTTGCCCAGCTTTTTAGCCAAAGCTTGTATTTTTTCTTTCGCTTCTTCTTTGTTTAATTTTTCTTCGGATTTAACGAGTTTTTCGGCTGCTGGTTCAACCACCCTTGTATCCAGCAGCATATCTTTAGTTATTTCTTGTCCTTCCTGTTGAATTTTAGTAGTCGTCGATGAAAAAATCACGCTCGGTCTGTCGTAGGCCAGCGTACCTATTGCAACGTAAACTGGCGCCGGCTTTGGCTGCACGGCCACTACTCCCGACACACCAACAGTCACCGCGAGAGTAGCCAGTCCCACCCACTTGTATTGGTCGAAAGCAATTAAATAACGTTTAACAACTGATAAAGTCATGACAATTTTAGATTTTAGATTTTAGATTTTAGATTGCTAATTCTTAACGATAACTAATGACTGCTGACTAATTCTACAAACCCCCAAAAAACCTTAGAAAATTCGGTCTGCGAGCTAAACCCATATCGCCTAAGTCATTCCCCATCTTAAATCTAAAATCTAAAATCTAAAATCTAAAATGGTATGACTACCTATCATTGCGTGACGGGCCGAACAAATCTGTTACTCCATTTCTCAACTGCTCAAAGAACAGAATAAATCCCAAAGTATCGCGGAATGGTCGAGTAAAAGTATTGATTACATAACCAATGCGCTCTACCAAATTTCTACCAATCACAATTACATCATTATCTTGCAGTATCGGGTTCTGAGAAATATTGCCCTCCAAAGCAGCTTTAGCATCTATCGAACGGTTGATTGCTCTACCTTGCTTTTCCTCGAACCGAATCAGGGCTATTTCCCGCAAGTTAGCTAGATTAACAGGCAAGTTGTTGAGAGCATCCAAAAACCTGCTGCCATTTTCTACGTAGAACGAGGTCAAACCACCACTAGCGTAACTCAAAACTCGAACGTAGATCCGGGGCTTAATCAGAGTAGACCGCGAAACAAGAGCTTTGTCGTAGTCTAGGTTTTTGGTACTAGCGTCCAATTCCGGGATGATAATCACATCTCCCGATGCCAAAGGAAAATCGAACAAATCCTTACCATTTGCTAGGGGAGTGTAGAGGTCGATTGGTTCCTCCACCGAGGAGCCGTCCATCAGCGTCCGCCGCACTCGCACCTCCCGCAAATCGGCTTCTCCCGTGACTCCCCCCGCAATCACCAAAGCAGCCGAAATTCGACCAGAGCCCGCCGGAAGCGTGTAAAAACCCGGTTTGCTGACTTCTCCGGTGACAGTGACTTGGATGGGGACAGCGGCAGCAGCTAGGCTGTACCTGGATGCTAAATCTTGATCGGATTTGCGATCGGGCGTAACCTGTTTATACGGTACAACGATCGCATCTCCATCTTCCAAACGCAAATCCGGCGGAGCAATACCAGTTTGCAACGGTGTCAAAATATCAACAACTTGCTCCGCGACAGCACCTCCCGGCAGAGTCCGCCGCACCCGCACCGCCCGCAGTTCCGCCGTAGGAGTAGTCCCAGCAGCAGCCGCCAAAGCCGCAGGAAGCTGGGGGGTTTGCAGCGGATAAAAACCCGGTCTGGCCACTTCCCCCGTCACCGTCACCACTACCGGGCGCTGAACCAGCAAAGCAGCCGAGACTTGAGGATTTTTGATAAATTGGCCAAAGCGCTCCCGGAGGCGCTGCTGTGATTCTTCGACAGTAAGGCCGCGCACATTTACTGTTCCAATTAGCGGCAGTACAATTACCCCTTCAGGGCTGATTGCACCCGTAAAACCTAGCTCTGGGAAGCGCTGAACTTGAACAGAAATCTGGTCTCCCGGGCCCAGGCGGTAGGGCCGATTCCGAAAAGCTGGGTTAATATCCCGGTTGAAATTGGCAGGCGGCGGTGGCGTTACAGGCAATGGCGGTGGCGCCACGAGTCGATCGTCTCGTGGAACAACAGATTGAGCTAAAGCCGTTTCCGAAAAATTTTTGCTATTAAAACCCCAGAATACAGCAGCAAAAGATAAAGTCCAAGCAGTTGAATACAGACCTGCCAAGGAAAAAGCGAGGCGATTTTTAATTGTGGATTTTTGCCGCATTTTCAGAGGATTTAAAAAAGTAATATTTTGAATAATGACCTGACTGGTAAGTTTCATCTAAATAGAGCGACGAGAAAAAAAAATAAGATATTTTCGGGCGAGTTGAAACCTGATATTTACTAGGAAGCAGTTGATTTTGGCAAAACCCACCCACGCCCAAGGCTGCTTTATTTGCACTTACCTGCTTACTCAAAGCGAAAAGTTTCTGTAATTAATTTAGCCTGAACACTTTCACCGAGAGATTCGAGCAATGGTTGAGCTATCTTAATATCGCCCTGCGGTTGAATGGGAAGGATAATACTGACAGCCACCCAAGAGGCGCGGCGGTTCGAGAGTCTAGCAATACTGTCTTCCCAAAACCAGCGACTGGTTGCTGGAGAACCCCCGTTAGGCCAAGCGTACCACTGCACGACAGCAAAAGTTTGTTGGGGAGTCCAACTTCGGAAAAACCTCGCCTCGACAGTAGGCGGTGGCTGGTCGGGTATTGGTGCTAATTTAACTGTAAACCTCAAAGTGCGATGAGAATCGGTTTGCCACCGGTGAAATCCATCGATATCTAGCCATTCCACTTGGGGCTGGTTTTTGGGGTAATTTTGAGGCAACAGCAATAAAATGGCAATTGTTTGATCATTTTTAATTTCTTGAACTAACCATCTGTGAGCGCCAATTTGGACGTTATTCTGAACACCTATAACCTGCCATCCAGGAATTTTTATCCCGTTTTGGCGCAAACTTCTTAATTGCTTGAGGTTGGCAAGGGTTGGCGGGTTTGTCCAAGGCCACCTTCCCGTCGCGTAGCCGGGAATTGCTACTGCCCCAACTAATACCAGCAAAAACACCAGTACCATAATTTTAGATAATTGATACCGCCGCAGTAGTTTCTGTGCTGAAATCATCTGTTTCATTAATTGCCAGACTGACTTGGGAAATACTTGTCCATCCCGTTGAGGAGAAGTACCAATAACCCTAGTATACAAGCAGAATATAAATCTCCGCCCCATCCGGCGTGTAGCCAAGTAAAAAGCGCCTCTCTACCGGTTCCGTGAAAGTAAGTTAGCAAAGTATTGCGAAAAATGTTGGAAGTGATGCTAATAATGGATGTAATCACTAAAAACAAAAGACTTTTTTTGCGAGAGTTCAAAACTCCCGTCCAATCCAGCAGAATTAAGCTGACGTAAAGACTGGTAAACAGCATTTTCAAGCCTGCACAGTGCGGAGCAACTTCTACAATGTGCTCGTTCACGTACAGATAAATTTCTTCCACTCTCACGTTGATACCAACCTTAATTAATATCCAGCCTGATGCTTCAGCAATGAATTGCTGTAAGGGCAAGGCGTAGGGTTCTATGAGGTAAGGAATGTGGTTGGGCGAAGCCAGAAATACGAATAAAAGCGGCATCGCCTGCAATTGCAAGCCGGGAATTCCTTTTAAAGATAAGCAAATGCTGGCCAGCATTACGGGCAGGGATAAATTTACTAAATCGCTCAAGCGACTCAGATAAAAAAGCGTGGCTAGTACCAGTAAAAAGCCTCCCAAAGGATGCGGTGAGTTGGGTAAGCTGCGCCAGCACTTTCGGTTCATCCAAGCAATATAAGCTGCGTAGGGCAAACCAATTAGTCCGTGGCTGAAATATTCGTGTTCGAGGCTGATGCTTTTGTTCAACCAGCCATCGTACCAGTGTACTAGCAGGGGGGCGTACAGCAGCACTAGGAGCGCTGTGATACCTTCCCCCAGGAGGTATCGCTTGAAAACAATGCGAATTTTACGCTGGATGTGCATGGTTTGAGAAGTTTTAAGATTGCTGCGCTGGATTCGCAACGCTTTGGGGCTTTAAAGTGTTAGTTAAAGATTTGTTAATTATCCACAAAAACGCTTTGATAACCGCACCCTACTGCTTGAAACACCTCCAGCATAAGTTTTATGAACAATTAGCAATTCAATGATAGTACGATCGCCCGAACAACTTGCTCGATCTGAGTATTGCTCAATCCGGGATACATTGGCAATGATAAAATCTGTTCGCACAGGGTTTCTGCGTGGGGGAAGTCGCCGCGATTGCCTAAGTTTTGGTAGGCGGGTTGCAGGTGACAAGGTACGGGATAGTGTATACCTGTTTGAATGCCGTGTTGGGCGAGTTTTTCCTGAAGGGTGTTGCGGTCGAGCCTTTTCGAGGGCTTCGCTAACGAGCTTTCCTCAGTAATTCGGATAACATAGAGGTGATAAATGTGACCGCTGCTGCTGTGGTTGGCGATCGGTACAATGCCTTTGTGTTTCAGGGGTTCTAGTAGAGTATCGTAGTGTTGGGCGGCGGCGGTGCGATCGCGATTCCATTTTTCTAAATAAGGCAATTTAACATTGAGCACGGCGGCTTGCAAATTGTCGAGACGGCTGTTGCTACCGATTTCTGTATGCAAATATTTGCTGGGTGCTCCGTAATTGCGGAGAGTTCGCATTTTGTCTGCGAGCTCTGCATCATTAGTAATTAACATCCCGCCGTCGCCAAAAGAACCGAGGTTTTTGCTGGGGTAAAAGCTGAATGCTGCTGCTTTACCAATGGAACCTGCGCGGTATCCTTCTCTTTCGGCTAAGTGCGCTTGGGCGGCATCTTCAAATATGATTAAATCGTGGCGATTCGCAAAATCTAAAAGCTGCCGGGGCGATACCATTTGACCGTAGAGGTGTACGGGAATAATTGCTTTAGTTTTCGAGGTAACTGCTGTTTCGGCTGCTGTGAGGTCAATCAGGGCGGTTTCCGGGTCACAATCTACAAGAATAGGTATAGCTCTGGCTTGGAGAACGGCGATCGCAGTGGCGATAAAAGTGTTAGCGGGTATGATTATTTCGTCGCCCGGATTAATGCCGCAAGCTTGGAGTCCCAGAGCGATCGCATCTGTTCCGCAAGCCACTCCTACGCCGTATTTTACTCCTGAAGCTGCTGCAAATGCTGTTTCAAATTCGGCGAGTGCTTGGCCTAAAATAAAATCTCCTTGCTCGATAATTTTTCCAATTGTTTCTGTTATTTGATATTGGATTGGTTGGTGTTGCAGGGAGAGGTTGACAAATGGAACTTTTGGCGGGCGACTACTCATACATCAGAGGAATACTAATTATTTATATTAACATTTAAGTGCGGATATCTTTTATTTTTTTTTAACCGCAGAGCGCGCAGAGGGCGCAGAGGAAAAGAGGAAGAGAGGAGAAAGCCGATCGCACTTTTCTGGAGCTGTCAATTAAATCAAACTTTTTCTGTAATATAGAATCAGATAATTTTCCAGCAATCAAACTCATGGAATACAAAAAACTAGGCGACAGTGACTTATCAGTATCTGAAATCTGTTTGGGTACGATGACTTATGGCCAGCAGAACACCGTTGCAGAAGCGGCCCAACAGCTCGATTTTGCGATCGATAGAGGAATCAACTTTATCGATACGGCAGAAATGTATCCTGTCCCTGGAAAGGCGGAAACTCAGGGCAAAACAGAGGAATATATCGGCGAATGGTTGGCGAAACAGCAGCGGGATAAAGTCATTATAGCGACTAAAGTGGCGGGCAGAAGCACTCGCTTAAAGTGGATTCGGGAAGGGAAAAATCAGATCGATCGCCCAAATGTCGAAAAAGCCCTGAATGACAGCCTGAAGCGCTTGCAAACTGACTATATCGACCTCTATCAGATCCACTGGCCCGATCGCTACGTGCCACTTTTTGGCGCACCGGATTACGACATCGCCCAAGAACACGAAACAGTATTAATTTTGGAACAGTTAGAGGTATTTTCTGACTTAATTAAAGCTGGCAAAATCCGCTATTTAGGTTTGAGCAACGAGACGCCTTGGGGAGTTTGCGAGTTTTGCACGTTGGCTGAAAAACACGGCTTGCCGAAAGTTGTTTCGATTCAGAATGCTTTCAGTTTGAGCAATCGGACATTTCACCTAAATTTAGCAGAAACTTGCCGTTTTAAGAATGTGGGATTGATGGCTTATAGTCCTTTGGGGTTTGGGCTGTTAACGGGGAAATACTTGAATGGAATTCCCGAAAATTCGCGGTTGGCTTTATTTGCGGGATTTGGTCAGCGTTACGATAAAACTAATCTGAATGATGCGGTGAAAGCGTATGTTGAGATTGCGGGGCAACATGGGATAAGTCCGGCGCAGATGGCTTTGGCGTATGTGCGCTCGCGCTGGTTTGTGACTAGCACAATTATCGGTGCAACAAGTCTCGAACAGTTG
The DNA here is from genome assembly GCF_036701555.1 of Microcoleus sp. Pol10D4. Lineage (NCBI taxonomy): Bacteria > Bacillati > Cyanobacteriota > Cyanophyceae > Oscillatoriales > Microcoleaceae > Microcoleus > Microcoleus sp. Pol10D4. The sequence goes on along the minus strand of NZ_JAUBRA010000025.1, from coordinate 3,239 downwards.
GAGGAAAATATCGGTAGTTTGGAGGTGAATTTGGATAAGGAGATTGTTTCGGAAATCGATGCGGTGCACGCTAAGTATCCGAATCCGACACCGTAAGTTTATTAGTAGGTTGGGTTGAGGTAACGAACCCTATGTTTCACTTCGCCCAACTTACCACTTTAATATGCGAAAATTACATAAACAGAACTTACGCACTCCGCCAAAGAAACCGGGTTTTTTACTCCATCTGCGGGCTGTAACGAAGTTTTATTTCAAAAAACCCGGTTTCTGAGTTCCCCTGTGTAAGTTTTATTTGAGGAAGTTTGAAACTTCAGGTTGGGAAAAGGTTTCTGAATGCGATCGCACTCACGTATTAGATGTGTTCAGAGGTTTTCTTCAGGAAGTGATGCAGCTAGCTGTAGATAAAGGTTACATCACGTTGGAAGAGAAGGAGGAGTTTATTAGTCCGGCTTTTGCTAGCAGTACCGATGCTGCGGTATTGAGCAAGTAGTTTGTTTGGGTGGTGTTTTGGGCGATCGCACCTAAGTATTAATTTATCCCCTCACATTTATCCCTAATTTTTATCCTTAAACAAAGGGTGTTAAGGGCGATCGCACCTAAGTATTAATTTATCCTACGAATATTTTAACCGCAGATGATGTACGGGCGTCCCGCCCGTACCACGGTTTAGCTTGTTTGCATTTTACTCTTCTTCTGAGTCCTCAACTTTAGACTCTTTAGACTCTTTGGCTTGCTGTCGAATCTGCTTGAGTTCTTCTTTTGGTTTCCAGTTGCTTTTGGGAGTTAGTCTGTACACGTCAGTACGTCCCCTACGCTGCTCCTTCAGTATTAAACCCGCATCACATAGAGTTTTGAGGGCATATTGGGCTTTTCTGACGCTCATATGACAGATTTCTGCTGTTTTCTTCAGTTTAGCGAAACACTGACCGTTAAGTTTTCCCCCTGTCCTGCGAACTACATGGGCATAGAGTCGGAATTCGTAGGGGTCTAAGCCGTATTCATCGAGATCTGAATGGACAACTGGCAAGGGTTGTAAGTCATTTTTGGAATTTTTATTTGTGGGCTGAAGCGGCTGTTGAAGTAAGTCATTTTCCGAAAAAGTCTCTCCTATTAGCCACGGATCCGAGTCTTCCTCGTCATCTTGATGATTCTTCTCTATCGACATATGTTTTACGTGCATAAGTACAACTGCATCAAGTGCATCTTAGCATATGCACGTGATGCGTATAATATATGCACTTGATGCACAAGTCAGGTTATTAATATAAGATAACTTAAATTTACACTGAAGTATTTACTTATAAGGATATAAATTTCGGGTCTAGCACCTAAAGTTAAGCCCCAAAGTTTAATGTTGCTAGGCTTGTGCAAGCTTTTGCGAAAATAGAAAAAAGATGCTATAGTCTCTGAAAGACAAAACAAAAAGACAAAACAAAAGCGTCCTCAACACTTCTCAGGTGTAAGGACGCTAAGTCTCAACACTTCTCAGGTGTAAGGACTCTCTAATGTTTTGTATTTTTCGTAAAATCGAATCTTACAGTGGCTGCGCTGGCGTGCATCAGGTCACTTTAAAGATTCTGTTGTTGTTTAGACATTTACAAACATGATAACACAAAATCCGCTTTCGCTACTAGACAAGCTGTCTAAGCATCCTCGTGGTTTGGAGCTAGCTTATCTGGTTTATCAGCTCCATCAAGATAGTCAAAGGCATACACAGCCAGAGCCTCGGCTTGTTGCGATCGCCTTGAACCTAGCCAAGCGTCAAGGTATAAAAGACAGACCATACTTCAAAGGTATGGCTAATGACGAGATTCGCGGGTGGATTGCTCAGCACTCTCCCAAGCAGGAAATTAACTGAAAACAAAATAGCTTAGACAGCAGCCAGTCAGCTTACTGGCTGGCTTAGCTGTATCTAATCTACTTGTTGTAATTGTGAGTATCAATCCACCCAACACTTAGTCAAAGAAGCTAATGGCTAACATCCAAATTGCTGAAAACAGACCACTTAGTGAGCTACTTGAAATAGCACTCTCTACTCAAGCAAACTTGAACCGCATTCTGCTTGAAAAAATTGAAGCAAAGGACAAAACTATCGAATTGCTTCAAATTGAGAATGAACAAAAATGCAATGAAAAGCTTGAACTGCAACAAAAGTTAGATGACTCAGAAGATGAAAAGCTTGAACTGCAACAAAAGTTAGATGACTCAGAAGATGAAAAGCTTGAACTACAACACAAGATAGATTCATTGGAGGATGAGAACCGTGAACTGCGACAACGAGTAGATCCCTTTTCGCCAGATGGTCTTTCGATTGAAGACTGTTTTGACGAGGAATATTAAACAGGGATGTAGGTAAATTCATCAAAAGGGCGATCGCCCTTCCCATCCAAAAAATAGGACAATGGTAAAAGGCGATCGCACTTGACCCTAAAATCTTTCTCAACTAAACCCATGAGTACAATTCGCTTACAACTAGCCGAATACTTGAAATGTCGAGGTTTCACCCCCGAAAACTTAGTCGAAGCTGTGGGCGAAACACTCAATCCTGAAACCGTATACCAACTGATCGAAAAAGCCGAAAACCTCAGCCACCTAGACTTATCCGTCCTAGCCGCCATTATAGATGGCTTGAGCAAACTCAATGGTTTTCCAGTCGGCATCGCAGAAGTGCTAATATTTTTTCCTGATATTTCCGAGGAAGCATTGGCAAAATCGCCTTGGCGTCAACTTTACCTCGTCGATAATGAAATTCCCCCCTATGATTGGGGAGATGTAGACCCCCTCGAAGGCACAAAGCCTGTGCGTTTTATTCCGGGAGTTGGAATAGTAATTCAGGACAATGAAATTGCAACGACTAGCCAAGAAGACATCCAGCCATTTACTAGAATTACCTCCGATTCAGAATTCATGGCGGGAAAACCTTGCATTCGCAACTTACCCATAACTGTTGAAACTATCATCTCAATGATGGCGTCTCACTATTCGACAGCAGAAATACGCCAAACCTATCCAGAACTTGAAGAAGCAGACTTTAAAGAAGTTATCGCCTATGCTAAATGGCGAATTCAAGAAACAAATCCGATCGACATTGGCAATAAAAAGGTAGAGAAAGTTTGTGAGTCAGCTACCTGATTTTTTGCAGGTGAGGGCCGTGGTGCTAGTTATAGTCATTTCAAATAAATGTGAGACAGACGTCAGATCATGATAAAATCGCTAAAAGTAGTTAATTAGAAAAAAAT
>NZ_JAUBRA010000024.1:0-85349 GCF_036701555.1 Microcoleus sp. Pol10D4 | reverse complement strand
TCGGATTAAGTTGATAATGCGGCAAGGGTATGGTTTTTCTAATTTTAATAATTTTAGGAATCGCGTATTAGCTTGCTGGTCTGATTAGATAAACTTATAACCATAAGTTCAGGAGAGGCCTCCTGTTGTTCTTTCGTAATAGCTTTCCACGCGGGATTTAGAACAAATTGACGACCACATTCTCGACATTTGTAGTTTTGTTTACCATGCCGAGTCTGACCGTTACGACTAACTTCTTCGCAGCCACAATTGGGGCAAGAATTAATTTCTACTGTCATATTAGCAATGGCAAACACTTCTCTCTAATAGTAGCTTAAGTTTACTCCATCCTTTCCTTCAGGGCACTACCCTGTTTTGAAGGATCTGTATTTTTAAACCGAATTATCTGGGATAGCTTTAACGAATCAGGGGACTTAAAAGCCCAAGTAGAAGCTTATTATAGATTCACAGGATATTATCCTGAATCAGTTCATGCGGATCGAATTTATCGTACAATAGAGAACGGAGCTTAGTGTCATGAAAAAGGAATTAGAATCCGTGGGCTAACCCTAGCAATACTCCCATCTCATGTCAGTAAATAGAACAAGAGGCAAGCGTTGAAATATGATAGCATTCGCAATGCTATTAAGGGCAAATTTGGGCTAGGAAAACGAAGATTTTGTCTCAATCGAGTGATGACAAAACTTGATAAGTTTTCACAAATAGCTATTGCTATTACTTTTTTAGTTATGAACCTTTCTACCTGGTGGCGTCGGGTTTTTTGTATGTTTTTATGTCTATTTGGAAAAAGAACACCTAATTTTGGGTAGGAGATAATCCCCAATTATAATTTGGGGCAGTTGGTACAGATAAAACTTATCTTTAGCAGAGCTTGAATATATCGATCGCTCTTGTTATTGATTTGCGATCGATTATTCACCAACCCCTATTTAATCCTACTATAATACTAGCCACTAACCAAGCTACCGCTTTCAGCCAAAATGGATTCACAAACTCTCCGATTAAGCGCTGGTTCGAGGTAAACATTACCCAGGGAATTACTGCAAAGGGTAATTGCAAACTGAGAATCTGTTGACTGAAAACCAGCAAATTAACCGAGATGCGTGCGATCGACTATGATGAGGTCGATCGCCAAAAATCACTCTTGTCACCGTTCCTGATTTGAGAGGTTTTTAAATTCGCGAGTTCCCTGATAACCTGATAAATCAGCTAACTCCTGCAAAGATTTTTGCCCTGGGTAAAACTTACCATTAATTTCCCAAGTAGGAGTACCCTGAATCTTGGCAGCTTCGCAAAGATCGCGGCGAGCATTTTTCCCTTGCGGATTGCACTCGATATAATTGAGAATGCGAGCCGCTTCTTTGCCAAAACTTTCCTTCTGTGCTTGACAGTGATCGCAAGTAAAAGAGCCGTACATTTTAGCTTCCACTCTTTTTAAATGTCGGGCTAAAGCAATTTCTGAAGTACCAGAGGATGTTGTGGTATTCATACTTGTTTCCTTAGCTGTACCGAGATTATTGACATCGGCATAAAGAGCCAGAGAGGAAATCAGGACTAACATAGACACCAGAATTCCTATAAAAAATAGTTGCCCGATATCATCCCATTCGCGACCGATTAATGCTAAGACAAACAAGGTAGTTGCAAACAAAGCAGACGCCACACAGTAAATACAAGCTACTTTGATATCAACAGCCAGTACATACATCAGATAGCCACTAAAAATCGTCATAGCCGTGCTACCAGCAAACAGAAATAGTCCCGTCCAAGACTCTAACTTAGAGCGGAGACTCTTCTGTTCTGCGGGATTAACAAGTAGGGGAGCTACGGCAAAAACTATCATGCTCAAATAGCCCAAAAAACCGAACAAAGAAAGAGGCAAACCAAAGACATAGGCATAGGGACTCGAAAGCACGATATCGCAGCCTTCGATCGGACAAACTGCCGTTCCGTTGGATAACTTGACCACTGTTAGATAGGCAGTAATCGCAGCCCCTATTGAGGCAATTCCTGCCGTGATGGGACGAGAATAGCGGTGAATCCAGGGCTGAGAACGTTGACGACGCATAGTATTTTTGACCTCAAAATGTATGTTTCAATTGTGGCGTAAGTTGGGCAAGGCCCGCCCTGCGAACACTCTATTTCAAAACTCTAGTCGCATTGAAAATAGCTGCTAAAGCTACCCCAACATCGGCAAAAACTGCCTCCCACATGGTAGCTAACCCAAAAGCACCCAAAGCAATAAATATGCCTTTAACTAACATGGCAAAAATGATATTTTGCCAGACAATATTGTGAGTTTTTCGGGCAATTTGGATTGCTTCAGCCACCTTTGACGGTGCATCTGACATAATTACAACATCGGCAGTTTCGATCGCCGCATCGGAGCCCAAACCCCCCATCGCTATGCCCACATCAGCCCTAGCAAGCACGGGTGCATCATTAATTCCATCCCCGACAAAAACAATTTTATCGCCTTTCCTAGATTCGCCGATTAGTTTTTCGATCGCCTCGACTTTTCCTTCGGGTAATAACTCGGCTAAATAGGAATCTAAACCGAGCTTTTTCGCAACACTATCGGCTACAGCTTGATTATCTCCTGTTAGCATCACGATGCGCTCAACACCTAATTTTTTGAGGTCGCGAATAGCCTGTACTGCGTCTTCCTTAAGCTCGTCAGCAATTAAAATGTAGCCAGCGTAGCTGTTGTCTACCGCTAAATGGACGACAGTACCTTCAGCATTGCAGACATCGTGAGCAATGTTTTCTCGGTGCAGCAAACGGTCATTTCCCGCAAGCACAATTTGATTATTTACTTTTGCTCGAATGCCATGTCCCGCTATTTCTTCGTAATCTTTAACATCCGATGAATCTATCTTTCCGCCGTAAGCTTCCATAATAGATTTCGCGACGGGGTGATTTGATTGAGATTCTACTTTAGCGGCTATTTCCATTAACGCTGCTTGGGCCAAACCATTTGTAGGCACAATTTGTGATACTTTAAACACTCCTTTAGTCAGAGTTCCTGTTTTGTCCAAAACAACTGTCTTGACTGCTGTCAGGGTATCTAGAAAAGTCGAGCCTTTAACCAAAATACCGCCCTTAGCTGCACCGCCAATTCCCCCAAAATATCCGAGAGGAATGCTAATCACCAATCCGCAAGGGCAGGAAATAACTAACAAGACTAGGGCGCGGTAAACCCATAAAAAGCGATCGGCATTAGTTGCTTCTGAAATGAACAAAGGCGGAATTAAAGCCACTGCTAGCGATGCAAATACTACAAAAGGCGTGTAGTAACTGGCAAATTTTGTGATAAATTTCTCAGTTTCAGCTTTTTTGCTTCTGGCATTTTCTACTAATTCCAGAATTCGGGAGATTGAAGATTCGCCGAAGAGTTTGGTAACTTTGACGGTGAGAACTCCTGTCTGGTTAATTGTTCCTGCTAAAACTGTTTCTCCAACTTTCACGGTTCGAGGTACAGATTCTCCAGTTAATGCAGATGTGTCAATCTGAGAATTGCCGTCTATAATTTCACCGTCTAAGGGAATTTTTTCTCCCGGTTTGACAAGGATAATATCGCCGACGGCTACGGTTTCTGGCGAAACTTTTTTGATGTCGCCGTTGTCCTTGAGGTTGGCATAATCTGGGCGAATTTCTAAAAGCGATCGGATCGATTGACGCGATCGCCCGATCGCAAATTCTTGAAAAAGTTCTCCGATTTTGAAAAACAACATCACACCGACTGCTTCAGGGAGTTTGTGAATAGCGACAGCGCCGAGTGTTGCTATAGTCATTAAGAAATTTTCATCAAAAAATCGACCTCGCAGAATATTGCGCCCCGCAATGGTTAAAACATTCCATCCGCTTAAAAGATAGGCTGGGATGAAAACCAGATATTCACCTATAGAATAGGGCGTGTTGTGGAGTTGTTCTTCAAAAATTAAACCTCCGATAAACAGTACAACAACCAATATCACAGGAATCAATTCTTGATTCAGGTTAAAATCTCCGTGGTCGTGGTTGTGGTCGTGTTCGTGGTTATGATTCTCATGGCTGCGATCGTGGTGGTAGTCGTGACTACAGCAGCCAGAATCGCTCGATTTGGCTTTTTGCATGGTTTTTCCTAGGTTTTTTCTGACAGATTATAGTATGAACAGATATTCATATTATAGAGTCAAAAATAAAATCTACTAGATTTTTAACTCAAAATCTAGTAGATTTTATAAAAATATTGTTAAGTTGGTAGGGAACATTATGAGGTATTAAGAATAATAACTATTCTCAGTTTCTGATTGAGAGAGAGAATGATTATCCATAGTCGTTAGTGATTAACTAATTAAGCCGCCGGATAAATTCTAAAGGCAAACCGTCTGTATCGGCAATAAAAGCTACTTCGTAAACATTTTGCCCGATCGCCTGTTGAGTCGGTTCTAATAAAACTTTCAAAGCTTGAAACTGGTTTGGTTGGTCTTTAGCAGCTTCCTCAAACCGCTGTTTCAGAGACTGCAACCAACTAGGTAAGTCAGTTGTCGCCTCAGTTAAATCGAAAGATAAATGATAATATCCAACATAATGCTCGTCTCCGAAAGCATCCGGTGCGGGTTTGGGTTCCGGGATTTGGATTAGTTCGATGCGTCCGTTGAGACCTTCCATCCAACAGGCTAGGGTGTAACCTGTAGTAAAGCGATCGCTCACAGTAAATCCCAACTGTTCGTAAAAGGCGATCGCCCGGTGAATGTTAGCAGTGCGAATCGAGGCGTGGTGCATTCAATTTTAGATTTTAGATTTTAGATTGGGGAATTGGGAATTGGGCATTGGGAATTGGGAATTGGGAATTGGGAATTGGGCATTGGGCATTGGGTATTAGGCATTAGGAATAGGAACTAACTAATGACTAATGACTACTGACTAATGACTACTGACTAATGACTACTGACTACTGACTACTGACTACTGACTACTGACTACTGACTAATAACTATTCAAACAACCGAAAATAGGGATATCTAATCGGAACTCCCGGCTCTTTTTCCAAATCAAAATTAATCACTTCCCAGCAAGGGTCTTCTTGAGGATCGGGGCTAAAATCCACAGGCAAACCGTACAGCCTCGGCCGTGGCGATTCCGACTGGCCGCGCCAAGGCGTGCTGCGTTCCAAATAAGCGCTGATTAAGTCGCGATAGCGTTGAGCAACGATCACGCGAGTTGCTCGGTAGCCTTGAGTATAGAGTCGATCGAGCGCTTCGTGAATTTCAAACCGAATCCCGTCCGGGTGCGTGTGCTGGCGATACCATTCATTCTCCCAGCGGCGCCAGTGCCGCCCAGACTGAAGGTGAACCAGTTCCCCCGTTTTTGGATCTGCCTCAAATGCCCCGTGACGCGGACACAAATAGGTATCCGTTAGCGTTAAAGCCGGAATTGTTTGGCGACAGTGGGGACACTGAATTTCCGGGCCAAACATCGGGTATTGCAAGGCAACTTCAATCATTTATTTGCGTCCCAGCATATTTTCTCTGCAAAAGTGCCAAATACTTTTATTATATCCCGTATCAACAACCAGCTAATCTGCTAGAAGTATAACGATCGACCAACAAATGAGCAATCTCAACGAATCTCTGCCTGCACTTTCTTCCTATTGGCCCTTGCCTGATCTATCCCAAGCGGCTTTTGTCGCTGAAGGCGCTGTTGTCATCGGCAGGGTAGAGGTGGCTGCGGGCGCTAGTATCTGGTACGGGGCGGTGGTGCGGGCGGATGTAGAGCGAATTGCGATCGGCTCAAGTACCAATATCCAAGATGGAGCAATTCTGCACGGCGATCCGGGGAAACCGACTGTTTTGGAAGATTTCGTGACAGTCGGACACCGAGCGGTGATTCACTCAGCTTACATTGAACGGGGCTGCCTGATCGGGATTGGGGCGATCGTCCTGAACGGAGTGAGGGTGGGAACAGGCTCTATCGTCGGTGCAGGGGCTGTTGTCACCAAGGACGTTCCCCCTCACACGCTAGTTGCGGGAGTGCCTGCCAAACGCCTGCGGGATGTCTCTGAGGAAGAAGCAGCCGAGTTGGTGGAACACGCTAAGCATTACGAAAAGTTGGCTCTGGTTCACGCGGGGAAAGGTTCTGATTTAGGATTTGGTTAGTTGATAGAATAAGATTTTAAGCAAAAAACTATTAGTTTCCAATGGCTTACACCGCGCCCAAAATCCTAACTTTTGAAACATTCCTCGATCGATATTGTGACAACTTCCGCTACGAGCTCGCTGACGGAGAATTAGTTGACAGGTCACCCACAGGCCCACACGAAACCGTCAGCGGTAAATTAGCAACTCAAATCGGCATCGCCATCGCAGCCGAAAAACTACCTTGGTTCATTCCCCGCACTTGTTTGATCCGTCCATTCTCAGATGCAGCTACTGCCCGCCGTCCCGATATTGTCGTGTTAGATGAAACTGCTATTGTCAGCGAACCTCTTTGGGAAAGAGAACCTGTGATTACGCTGGGACGATCTATTAAATTAGTGGTAGAAGTCGTCAGCACTAACTGGGAAATAGATTACGCCAGAAAAGTTGAAGAATATGCTATTTTAGGGATTCCAGAATATTGGATAGTTGATTATCGCGGATTGGGGGGTGTGGCTTTTATCGGTAAACCCAAACAACCTACTATCACCGTTTGCCAACTAATTGACCAAGATTACAGTCAGCAACAATTTCGCCTTGGTCAACCGATTATTTCTCCTCTGTTAAAGACATGGCAAATTCGCCTAGATGATATTCTTCCCCGTTAGGCGATCGCCCAAACCATTTTAGATTTTAGATTTTAGATTTTAGATTTTAGATTGGAAAATTGATTAATCCGGCAGCCATGAACGCAATTACTTTTAGCCAACAATCAACCGTCAAGAATCTTCGGAAATATCGGTATTGGTTCGAGCGATAAAAGTTTAAAATAAAATAAAAAAAATTGTAAAGCTCGATCGAGCGCTAAGATTAATCACATGAATAACGATCGCACATCCAATCCAAACATCCCCCCCCACACCTGGAAACGTCCCATCGGCCTCGGTTGGGAGAATCCCTATACAGTCCGCTACGCAAGCAATCTCGACGACGGCCCCTGGCACGGAATGCCTCTGGGCGGGTTCGGTGCCGGCTGCATCGGGCGATCGTCCCGTGGCGACTTCAACCTCTGGCACATTGACGGCGGCGAGCACATTTTTCGCAGTTTGCCAGCTTGTCAGTTCAGTGTTTTTGAAGAAACTCAAGGTAAGAAACAAGCTTTTGCACTGTCCACTGAACCGCCTACCGATGGCAGTTTATCTAGTTGGAAATGGTATCCATCGGAAGGAAGAAGGAAGAAGGAAGAAGGAAGAAGGGAAGAAGAAGAAAGAACCGGGGAAGAGTCTAATTCTTCGGGGACTTATCATGCTTTGTATCCGCGCAGTTGGTTTGTTTACGAAAATGTGTTTGAGGCTCAATTAAGCTGCGAGCAATTTTCGCCAATTTTGCCGAACAATTATCAGGAAAGCAGTTACCCAGTTGCCATGTTTGAATGGGTGGCGCACAATCCTACAGATGCGCCGATCACTCTCAGCATCATGCTGACTTGGGAGAATATTGTTGGTTGGTTTACTAATGCCAACAAGTCACCGAAAGTGATGGTGCGAGATGATGGTAGTCCATTTTATGACTATCAACCCCGGTGGGGAGAAAGTGCTGGAAATTTGAATTTGTTGGTGGAAGATTTTCACCGCATCGGTTGCGTGATGACGCGGTTGACTGCTGAGGACGAACCGCAAGAGGGGGATGGACAATGGGCGATCGCAACTATTACTAATCCGGCGGTAGAAGTATTCTATCAAACTCGTTGGAACCCGGCGGGGAACGGTGACGATATTTGGCGCAACTTTTCTGCAGAAGGTTTCTTGTTGGATGACAAAGACGAGACAGCCGCAGCCGCAGGAGAACAGTTGGCTTGTGCGATCGCAGTTCGCTTTACTATTAGACCGGGAAAAACTCGCAAAATTCCCTTTATTATAGCTTGGGATTTGCCCGTTACTGAGTTTGCATCGGGAGTTTGGTACTACCGCCGCTATACTGATTTCTTCGGCCGCAACGGCAAAAATGCTTGGCCGATTATTCGCACTGCAATGAAGCATTCCGATACTTGGCGCGAAAATATCGAAGCTTGGCAAAAACCCATTTTAGAACGGAAAGATTTGTCAGATAGTTTTAAAATGGCGCTGTTTAACGAGTTATACGCCCTGACAGACGGCGGTACTCTGTGGAGTGCGGCTGACGAACGCGATCCCAAGGGTCAATTTGCAGTTTTGGAGTGCATTGATTATCGCTGGTACGAAAGTTTGGACGTGCGGCTTTACGGTTCTTTTGCTTTGTTGATGCTGTGGCCGGATTTGGAAAAGTCGGTGGTTTTAGCGTTCGCTAGGGCAATTTCAGCCGGAGACGATACGCCGAGAATTATTGGCTGGAATCAAGCTTCGGCTATTAGAAAAGCTGTCGGTGCGACGCCGCACGATTTGGGTGCTCCTAACGAACATCCTTGGGAGAAAACGAATTATACTAGCTATCAAGATTGCAATTTGTGGAAAGATTTGCCTTGCGATTTTGTGTTGCAGGTTTATAGGGATTTCCTGTTGACTGGTGGCACAGATTGTGAGTTTCTGCAAGAGTGTTGGCCGGCAATTGTTGAGGCTTTGGCTTATCTGAAAACTTTTGATGAGGATGGGGACGGAATTCCTGAGAATTCAGGAGCACCGGATCAGACGTTTGATGACTGGCAAATGCGGGGAATCAGTGCGTATTGCGGGGGTTTGTGGTTGGCGGCGCTGGAGGCTGCGATCGCGATCGGCGAAATCTTGGAAGATGCAGCACCGGAGATAATTCCTAACCCTCAAACAAAGATAGCATTATATCACAGTTGGCTGTTACAAGCCAGACCGAGCTATCAAGAAAAACTTTGGAACGGTCAATATTACCGTTTGGACAGCGAGAGTAATTCCGAAGTGGTGATGACCGACCAACTGTGCGGTCAATTTTACGCGAAGCTGTTAGGATTACCGGATATTGTGCCACCGGAATGTGCAGCCAGTGCTCTAGAAACTGTGTACGATTCTTGCTTTTTGAAGTTCAACGATGGCGAGTTCGGTGCGGCAAATGGAGTGATGCTGAATGGTTCGCCGGAAAATCCCAATGCGACTCATCCTTTGGAAGTTTGGACGGGGATTAATTTTGGGTTGGCGGCTTTTTTGGTACAGATGGGGATGGAGGAGAAAGCTTTTAAATTGACGGATGCTGTGGTGAAGCAGATTTATGAAAATGGGTTGCAGTTTCGCACGCCGGAAGCGATTACGGCGGGGGGAACTTTTCGGGCGAGTCACTATTTGCGGGCGATGGCAATTTGGGCGATTTACGGGGTGTTGACCAATTTTAAATAGGGAAAAAGGTATATTAGCTGGTGCATCCCCCCTAAAATTTTAAAGTTTAAGCCTTCAACCCCATTTTTAACAAAGAAAACGGTTAATTTAACTATCAATAAAATTGACCGTAAAATTTTTCTTATGCGAGGAAGACATTAATGTTTCATGGTCAAATTTTAGGATAGCTAAATTTTGAGTATGAAACAGCCCTCGGAAGCAAGGGGATCGAACTCGGCTATAAACAAGAGAGAAAAAGGGTTTGAGGCGATTGTTGACACCAATGCAGTACGCACCTTACCCGTATATAATTTGGAGTGATAGCCAATTTCAAGATAAAATAGAAAAATGTCAAATCCTTTGCTTTCCCTCAACTACGAACCCGCGATAGAATCCCTCGGCGGCGACTATTTCGATGAAGTCCCTGCGGCCGATTTTCCGCAGCACATCCTGCGTTTCCGCAATGACAAATTATTGCCGACATTGGGTTTAGACCCCGCACAAGTAACCGACCAACATTTTATCGAAGCGTTCGGCGAATTTCATTGTGTCCGTCCCTTTCTCGCACTCCGTTACCACGGCTATCAATTCAACGAATACAACCCGAATTTAGGCGACGGTAGAGGCTTTTTGTACGGTCAAGTTCGCGGGACTGACGGCAGACTTTACGACTTCGGCACGAAAGGTTCCGGCCGCACGCCCTACTCGCGGCACGCTGATGGTAGACTCACTCTCAAAGGGGGAATTCGCGAAGTTTTAGCCGCCGAAGCTTTGCACAGGTTGGGAGTTAGGACATCCCGCTGTTTTAGTTTAGTTGAAACGGGCGAGGCTTTGTGGCGGGGTGACGAACCATCACCGACGCGATCGTCCGTAATGGTGCGTTTCAGTCATTCTCACATCCGGTTTGGAACTTTTGAAAGATTGCACTATATCCGCAGACCTGATTTAACTAAAAAACTTTTAGATTTTGTTATTGAATATTACTATCCTGAACTGCATTTAGAAGCAAGTAATGCGGGTGTGTCGCCTGCCGAAAAATATGCGCTATTTTATGCAGATTTAGTCAAGCGAGTAGCTGAATTAGTCGCTCAATGGATGGCAGCAGGATTTTGCCACGCCGTGCTAAATACTGATAATATGTCGATTACTGGAGAAAGTTTCGATTACGGGCCTTTCGCTTTTATCCCAACTTACAAGCCGGAATTTACAGCAGCTTATTTCGACCATTACGGTCTTTATTGTTACGGCAATCAACCGTTTATTTGTAAGGGAAATTTAGAGAAGCTCCAGCAACCGCTAGCAGCCGCGATTCCTCAAGCTGATATGGATGCGGGTTTGGCAAAGTTTGGCGATTATTATAATGCAGCTTATCGGCAGTTGATGCTAAATAGATTGGGATTTGAGGATTTGCCAGAGGCTGAGGGAGATGAGTTGTTGAAGGTGACAATTAAAATGCTGGCGGAGTCTCAAGTCGGCTATCAGGATTTCTTTTTTGAATTGCGAAGACAGTTTGATCGCACTTGGCGAGATGATGCTAGTCTAATTTTTGCTGAGGCGGAACCGGCGGACTTGATAGCACCTTGGCGACAGTTTTATTATCACGTTTTGCAAAGTTTGTCTACGGATGATATGGATCAAATGGCGGACAGGTTGCGGAAGCACAATCCCGAACAATCGCTCTTGAGACCGACAATTGAGGCTGTTTGGGAACCCATAGCTATTGAGGATAATTGGGAACCGTTTTATGAATTGGTTAAACGACTTCAAAATTCTTAAAAGGAATTGGGCATGGGGCATTGTTGACTGTTGACTGTTGACTGTTGACTGTTGACTGATGACTAACAACTAGCAACTGACAACTGACAACTGACAACTGACTACTTGAGCTTCTCAATCTCAAATTGTGCATCTTTGTAACCGCCAGTAAGTCCTTGATCGAGAAACATTTTGCCGGCTTTTTCTAAATCGCTAATTGCTCCTGCTTTGTCTCCCAATGAGCGACGAACCATGCCTCTACCGTAGTAAGCAGCAGCATAATTCGGGCTGATCCGAATAGCTTGCACGTAATCTGCGATCGCACTATTGTAATTCTTTAACTCCTGATAAATCTTAGCCCGATTGGCGTAAGCTTCCGCATTGTTGGGATTGAACCCGATTGCTGCTGTAAAATCTGCGATCGCACCCTGGGCGTCACCCCCTGCGCTGCGAGCTAAACCACGATTGTTAAAAGCATTAAAATCATTCGGATTCACTGTCAGCGCTTGAGTGCAATCGGCAATTGCTTTCGGATAATCCTTCAAATTTAAATAAGCAATGCAGCGATTGTTGTAAGGAACCCCATCCTCATCGCTCAGCGAAATTGCCTGAGTGCAATCGTCAATTGCCGCTTGATGCGCTCCCAAATTCAACTGCGTGCTACAACGATTAGCGTAAGCATCTGCACTCTTGGGATCGATCGCAATTACCTGAGAATAATCCGCCAAAGCTCCCTGATAATCTCCTAGGTGAAAGCGAGCTCTCCCCCGACTGTAAAAAGCATCAACATTCTTAGCATCAAGTTTAATTGCCTCAGTATAATCTCCAATCGCCCCCTGCAAATCTCCGCTCCCAGCACGAGCCAACCCCCGCGAATGATAAGCTTTAACAAGCTTCGGCTGCAACCGAATTACTTCGGTAAAATCCTGAATAGCCGCCTTGTAATCTTGCATTTCTAAATAAGCAACTCCTCTTTCATAATATGTATCAGCATCCCTGGGCTGGAGATTCAAAGCTTGAGTGTAATCCTCAATCGCCCCACGCTTGTCGTTAAAATCGTGACGGGCTAGGCCACGGTTAAAATAAGCCTGAACATATTTAGGATTGAGAGCGATGGCCTGAGAATAATCCGCAATTGCTTCTTGATACTTTTGTAAATCATAATTAGCATTACCGCGCTGGTAAAAACTTTCAGCATTTTTAGGATTCAATTGAATTGACTTATTAAAAGCCTGCAAAGCTGCATCCGCATCTTGATTGCGAGACTTTTCCACTCCCTCTTCGTAATATTCCTTAGCTTTAATCGGATTCGGGCGGCTCCAATAACTAAACAGAAATATCAGAACTATTGCCACCCCGACGCCCGCCAAAACCAGCAACCAAAATCTACTTCCCAAACGTGACGAAAAACTATCAGAAGAAACTAAGGTGGGAGCCATACTTTTCTTGTGAGCCGGATTCATCGGCTCTTGGCGGTGTCTCAACTTGCTGAGAGCTACCAAAACTTCTTCCGCAGATTGATAGCGCTTGGCAAATTGGTGACAGACCATTTTGTCAATTATATTGGCTAATCCCACAGAACATTGAGCTCGGTTTCGCCAAACAATTTCCCCCGTATGAGAAGGACTCGGATCTTGCAATTTTGGCAAATCCGTACCGGGTAAACCAGTGATAGCTTGGACTGCCATCATCCCGACTGCATAGAGGTCACTGCTAAATTGCGGGTTGCCTTGAAATTGTTCGATCGGCATATAAGCCGGAGTTCCAGTAGCAATGGTGCGCGGAAATTCTGTATCGTACTCGCTGACGTGACTGGCAACTTCTTTAACCGAACCGAAGTCAATTAAAACTAATTTGCCGTCTGGTTTGCGGCGGATTAAGTTGGAGGGATTAACATCGCGGTGAATCACTCCCTGAGAGTGTACGAAAGCGAGAACTTGTAACACTTCTTGCAACAGATCCAGCACTCGTTCTTCTCGCCAAGGTTGACCGGCCACAATTTCCCTATTTAGGGCGTGTCCGGGGACAAACTCTTCGACGAGGTAGAATTGATTGGCTTCTTCAAAATAAGCTAGTAAAAATGGAATTTGATCGTGTTTCCCCAGCTTTTCTAATATTTCTGCTTCTTGTTTAAATAAGCGATAAGCTGTTTTGAGAACTGTGGAAGTGTTGCTGGGAGGGCGCAGTTGTTTGACTACACATTGAGGATGGCCCGGCCGGCGAGTATCGACAGCTAAATAAGTTTGTCCAAAAGCTCCTGAACTGAGAATTTGCACTACGCGATAACGCCTGTCTAAAAGTTGACCAACCATGTTCATATCGATAATTGGGAATTGGTAATTGGGAATTGGTAACGGGGAATTGGTAACGGGGAGTTGGTAACGGGGAGTTGGTAACGGGGAGTTGGTAATTTGACCTTCTTCCTTCTTCCTTCTTCCTTCTTCCTTCTTCCTTTTTTCTTCTTTTTTTAACATCTGAATCGTGACTAATAGTTTATTTAGAGTCGTTGATTTGTGATTGTGCGTTTTGGAAACCATCGGCTCTTCCTTGTTCTAGAAACAAGGTTGCAGCTTTCTGAAAATCTTCGATCGCCCCAGCACGGTCTTTGAGTTGGCGGCGGACGAGGCCTCTGCTGTAAAAAGCGCTAGCATTGTTGGGGTTGAGCCGCAGCGAGTGAGCGAAATCCTCAACCGCTAAAGGGTAATTTTTTAGTTCTGAGTAAATAGTACCGCGATTGCTGTATGCTACTGCATCGCTGGGATTGAGGCGAATTGCTTGAGTAAAATCTTCTAAAGCTCCCTGCTTGTCTCCCGAAGCCGATCGAGCTAATCCTCGATTGCTGTATGCTTTGGGATTGTTGCCGTTGAGTCCGATCGTCAAACTGCAATCTTCGCTAGCCTTTTGAAATTGTTTTAAATTCAGATAAGCAATGCAGCGGTTGTTGTAAGCTGCTTCATCTTTTGGAGCAAGGCGAATTCCTTCGGTGCAATCTGCAATCGCTTTGTCGTAGGTGGCCAAATTCAAGTAAGCGCTGCACCGATTGGTATAAGCGTCAGCGAGATCTGGTTGCAATTCGATCGCCTTAGTATAATCTTCCATCGCTCCTTGATAATCTGCCAGATTAAACCGCGATCGACCACGACTGTAGTATACGCCAGCTTGTTTGGGACTAATTTGAATGGCTTGAGTAAAATCTGCCATTGCTCCTGTTTTGTCGCCTGCAGCCGATCGAGCTAAACCCCGATTGCTGTAAGCTGTAGCATCGTTGGGACTGAGCCGAATTGCTTGAGTGTAGTCTTCTATTGCTGTGCGGTAGTCGCCCAAATCGTAGTAGGCTAAACCCCGCTGAGAGTATGCCTCACCGTCGCTGGGATTGAGTCGCACTACTTGAGTGAAATCTTCCACTGCCCCCCGCTTGTCCCCGATGTCGAGGCGGGCCATACCTCGATTGTAGAGAGCTTTGGTGTGGCTAGGATTGACTTTAATTGCTTGCGTGTAATCCTGTATTGCTTGCTCGGTTGCCCCCATGTCATAGCGAGCGTTTGCCCGCTTGTAGTAAGTTTCCGCATCGGTGGCATTCATGGCGATCGCTTGAGTATAATCGGCGATCGCGCCTGTTGTGTCACCTTGCTGCGCCTTGGTAACGCCGCGCGCTAACAATTCTTTTGCCCTCGCCGGACTTTGACTCTGCCAAAAGTAAATTATGACAGCAGTCAAGATTAAAGCTGCCGCTGTTGCAGCCAATAGCAGCAGTTTGGTTTGGCTTTGTCTTCGCGGTTGACTCATAGCGTCCGTGATGATTGTGGCTGGCGGCGGCTCAACCTCCAATTTTACGGCGATTTGTTTGAGGTCTGCTAAAACTTCGGCGGCCTCCTGATAACGTTCCTCGCAGTCAGGCCGCACCATTCGATCGATAATATCTGCTAGGGCTGCCGAACAAGTTGTCCGGTTTCGCCAGGAAATTTCGTTGTTGTTTTTTAAGGCACTCAGTTCGTTGGGTGAGAGTCCGGTGACAGCAATCTGGGCGATCGTACCTAGAGCGTAGATGTCGCTATTGTAACGGGGGTTGCCGCTCAATTGCTCGATCGGCACGTATAACTCCTGGGTCACCAAATCCTGTTTTTTTGCCACAGGCCGTTTAACAGAGTTTGGGGAAGTTTGCGACAACAAATGACAGTTAGCAAGTTCCGGGTTAATTTCTTTGTCTAAGCTAAAGTCTACCAATACAAATTTGCCGTCTGACTCGCGCCGGATCGCTCTGTCTGGTTGAATTCTGCGGTGAATAAAACCCTTCTCGTGGATGAACACCAAAATTTCTAATATTTCTGATAGCAGATTAATTACTTGGTCTTCATCCCAAGGTTGACCGGGTATTAGTTCTTGACTTAAAGGTAATCCCGCAATAAATTCTTCAATTAAGTATAAACTTTGATTTTCCTCAAAATACGCCAATAATTCCGGGATTTTGTCGTGTTTTCCCAATTTTTCAATTATTTCTGCGTTTCTTTGAAATAAAACTTTGACTAATTCTGGAGTTTGCGAACTTGTGCCGGGTAGCCGCATTTCTCTAACCGTGCATTGCGGATACCCGGGACGGTGAGTATCTGCTGCTAGATAAGTTTTTCCCACCTCACTTGAGTCTGTGACTTTAATGATGCGGTAACGTCTGTCTAGAAGTTGACCAATCATGCTTTGCCCTCTACCCTATCAATTTTCCATTATCGCATAAAATCAGAATAGCCAAAATATTTGGCTGAGTAATTTAAGTTCGATCGAACCCTGACTCCTACCCAAAAACGGATAGTTGCTTTCCGACAGGAGTCGTTAGCCTCCCAAAATTTTAGACACCAGTTCAAGCTACCCGATTCATTTGTGGA
Organism: Microcoleus sp. Pol10D4; assembly: GCF_036701555.1. Classification (NCBI taxonomy): domain Bacteria; kingdom Bacillati; phylum Cyanobacteriota; class Cyanophyceae; order Oscillatoriales; family Microcoleaceae; genus Microcoleus; species Microcoleus sp. Pol10D4. The sequence continues at coordinate 69,284 of NZ_JAUBRA010000024.1, read as the reverse complement.
GTCAATCTAAAATCTAAAATCTAAAATCGACTGACTGGACAAACGGGCGATCGGATTGGCTAGCCAAGTCCAGTGCGGTGACCACGCTCTTCTAATATCTTAGGAAAAAAATGCTGAAATTGTTTATCCTCTCAATGAAAACTGTATAATTTAACAACCGGGGCGGAGGTGACTCAAATGAAAGTACAACTGGTTGAATCCCTAATTCAATTTATCCTGTCTCTCGAAGCCTGCGAGCAATTAGCGATCGCAGGAAAAAGATTAAAAAATCTCCCTTGCCCTGTGACTCAGAAACTCGTGCAGCTTGCCCAAAAGGGCGGGAATTTAATTTTTTTGAATGACGAACTAGAGATTTATACTCTCGAATACCGAGAAGCAATTGCCTGATACTCAAAAACAGGAGATTGAGAGAACTTTTAAATGTGTGAACAATAAAAATGTCTGAATCATTAACCAAAGGAGGAACGATCGCAGCGATCGCCACTGCCATAGTTCCCCAACAAGGCAGCGTCGGCATTGTGCGAGTTTCCGGTTCCGCAGCCTTAAAAATTGCCGAAACTCTGTTTTGCGCCCCAGGAAGGCAAATTTGGGAGTCTCACCGCATTCTTTACGGCCACATCCGTCGCCCCAAAACTCAAGAATTAGTCGATGAAGCTTTGCTGCTAATCATGAAAGCGCCGCGTTCTTTTACTCGCGAAGATGTGGTGGAATTTCACTGTCATGGCGGTATTATGGCCGTGCAGCAAGTCTTGCAATTGTGTTTGGAACATGGGGCGAGATTGGCGCAACCTGGAGAGTTTTCGCTGCGGGCTTTTTTGAACGGGAGGCTCGATTTAACTCAAGCTGAAAGTATCTCAGATTTGGTGGGAGCAAAATCGCCCGCTGCTGCACAAAGTGCTTTGGCCGGTTTGCAGGGAAAATTAGCGCAGCCAATTCGCAAATTGAGAACAACTTGTTTGGATGTGCTGGCAGAAATTGAGGCAAGAATTGATTTTGAGGAAGATTTGCCGCCTTTAGATGAAGCTAAAACTTCTTTGGAAATAAATCATGTTTTGGAGGAATTGTCAACAATTTTGGCGACTGCCGATCGTGGAGAATTGTTGAGAAGTGGTTTGAAAGTAGCGATTGTTGGGCGACCGAATGTGGGCAAATCGAGTTTGCTGAATGCGTGGAGTAAGAGCGATCGGGCGATCGTCACGGATTTGCCCGGTACGACGCGGGATGTGGTAGAGTCGCAGCTAGTTGTGGGCGGCATTCCGGTGCAGGTTCTCGATACTGCGGGCATTCGAGAAACCGAAGACAAGGTAGAAAAAATTGGCGTTGAGCGATCGCGCGCCGCAGCAAAACAAGCCGATTTAGTGTTGTTGACAATTGACGCGCAATCGGGCTGGACAGAGGAAGATTCGGAAATTTACGAACAAGTAAAGCACCGCCAGCTAATTATAATTATCAACAAAATCGACCTAGTAAAAATAATTCCTGAATTACCTTTTTCCCCTGAAGTTCACCCAATAGTTACCGCAGCAGCAGCCCTCGATCGAGGCATAGAAGACTTAGAAACAGCAATTTTAGATGCTGTCAGCGGGGGAAATTTGCAAGCAGCAAACTCAGACTTAGCAATCAACCAGCGACAAGCAGCGGCGTTAACCAAAGCTAAAATTTCTCTGGAACAGTGCACAGATACTATGAGCAATAAATTGCCTTTAGATTTCTGGACAATAGATTTGCGCGGTGCAATTCAAGCATTGGGGGAAGTTACGGGCGAAGAAGTTACAGAATCAGTGCTCGACAGAATATTTAGTAGGTTTTGTATTGGGAAATAGTAATAGGAAAAGATTAAATTAAAGAGGTAAGCTGTCTCGCATTTAAGTTGTATTTTTAGGGCGGGCGGGACGCCCAACCCCTACTCCCCACAATAATTTCACTCTTTGTGGAACACCGAATTTCACTGTTTGTGGAACAGGCATCTTGCCTGTTCTGTTGTATTTTTAGGGTGGGCGGGACGCCCAACCCCTACTCCCTACAATAATTTCACTAAGAGTGAAACACCGAATTTCACTGTTTGTGGAACAGGCATCTTGCCTGTTCTGTTGTATTTTTAGGGCGGGCGGGACGCCCACTCCACAATAATTTCACTAAGAGTGAAACACCGAATTTCACTCTTTGTGGAACAGGCATCTTGCCTGTTCTGGAGAATGGTTTAAGATGTTAATTTCATCAAACTTGACTGTAAAATTTAGATGCGCCTGGGCTTAGTGAAGCAATACTACTGACAAATAACAACTAACTTATTGTCACGATCGAGGTCTGCCCAGACTTGTAATATAAAGCACAGCCTCACCCGCAGGAATACCGAGAACGTCATTGACGCGATCGTCAAAAAAGCCCCCAATCCCGCTGACACCCAAACGCAGTTGCATAGCTGCTAAGTTCAACCTTTGGCCCAAATGACCCGCGTCCATGTGCAAATAGCGGTAAACTCGATCGCCATATTTTGCTACAGCCCTGTTCAAATCCGCCGTGTGAAACAACAGCGCCCCCGCATCTCTGCCCAAGTCTTGCCCCAAACACAAAAAATGCAGTTCCCTGCGGAAATTTTTAAACCGAATTTGCCGCAATTCTTGAGCTTTCGGAGCATAATAATAACAGCCTTCTTCTAATCCATTCACTCCCGAAACAGCAATAAAAGTCTCAATCAAGCTTAAATCGAAATAGTCTGGATAACCGTCTAATCCTTGGTCGATATAGTGCTGCGGCTGGTAAGTAAAATCGAGCATAGCTAGCAGTTCGCCCAAGCTCAAAGAAGCACCTGTATAAGCACGGGTAGAACGCCTTTTGAGCATAGTGTTTTCTAAAGTTTCCAGGTTCACTCCCCAAGGAATCGAAGGAGTGACCGTCGAAACTTTAGTACAAAAGGGAAAGTTGTATTTATCTTCTAATTCCCCTTCACTTTCATCAAGTTTCCAGCCATCCGATCCGGTAGGGTCTGATTCTAAATGCGTGGCTTTGTGGAGGTATTTTAACAGTTGACCTTCGGTAATTTTCGGGTAATCTGTGGTGGTGTTTCCGGGCAAAGCTGTTTTAAATTTAGGCAAGTTTTGGTCAATATCTAGCAAGTCGGCTAAAGCAACTACACAAATCGCTCCTTCTTGCTCCGAGTCGATGTACAGTAATTCATTGACAGCTTCGTCGGCGAATCCTCCAATCAGGTGAGGTCGGTAATCGTTGACGGCGCAAGCTAACTCGATATTGCTCAATAAATGACCGGTGTCTAGAAAAATTCGCCGATAAGCTCGGTCTTCGTAACGCCAAGAAGAACGGAAAAAAACAGTGGTGATAGCGATCGCCAATTGGGTATTTTCTAGCGCTGGCGACTGGAAACAAGCTGCTTGCAAGGTCGGCCAAACTTGACTGTCCCAAAAATGAACAAGTGAATGAGTTCTGCACTGATAGTTGTAGAGCCCGGCCGGCAACTGGGCAGTGCCACGGGAGATTAAATAAACCTCTGCAGGGTAGAGTCCACCCGCCGACGGTGCAGATCGCAAATACAGGTAGCTGTCGTCTACCGTCTGCACTTTCGCCGTCAAGCCGTAGCTGCACAGCAACAAGCTAGATAACCGATGCCACCAAGCGGCATCGGGATCGGGATCGGCATCCTCCGAGGGGTCTTTTAGATAAGGCTTGAGGTCAAAATACGCTCCAATTTTATATTCTTTGAAAGGCACAGGTTGCTCTGTCCAATCTAGCTGTCTACTTTTAGCAGCAATGGTTTCAGGGTCGTATTTTGTCCGTTCGTGGTAGTGCTGAGCAATGGAGAGAGGAAGTTCTGGCATATTTCAGTAGAGGATTGACTTTGGTTTCTCGATCGATCTTGACATTACTAACCGTTTAATGGTTGAGCAAGGCAGAAATTTACAAATATAAAAAAAATCTTAGAAAAAATGCGACTGTTGTTACACAAGCTTAACATAATAAGAGACATAAGTATAAATACGCAGAATAATAACCATTAATTACTGTTATGGATTGGCTGCAGTAGCTGTCGTCATGAGGAATGAAAATGCAAAAGCTAAGCGCTGAGGAATTGCTTGCTCAGTATGCTGAGGGCCAGCGAAACTTTAACGCCGTTGACTTAAGTGAACATAACTTGTTTCAAGCAGATTTGACAGAAATAAATCTTTCTGGTAGCGTTCTGAGGCGAGCTTATTTGCCCTACGGAAATTTGACTCAAGCCAATCTTTATAAAACCGATTTGCAAGATGCTGAATTGGGCGACATTCAACTTTATCAAGCTAACTTGTCAGAAGCAACTTTATCCAGAGCAAACTTATCAAGAGCAAATTTGCGTCACGCCAATTTGCAAGGTGCGAATTTGCAGAAAGCTAATTTGCAAGGTGCGGATTTGTACAATGCAGATTTGAGATATGCCGATTTGAGATATGCGGATTTGAGCCGAGCTAATTTGGAGAAAGCAAAGTTAAGCAAAGCTCAATTAGCCGGCTGTAACTTATTTCGATCGCGCTTGGTTGATTTGTCGGAAGCGGAGTGCGATCGCACTACTATCGGGCCCGAAGGCTATTGATGATTTGCAGTGGCTAGTCTAGGGCGTAGGGCGATCGGCTAATTAAGCGGATCGCTATTTTTAAAATTTCTTAACATTTCTCGACACGCGGGAAAATGTGAGTTACAGTCGTAGAGAACTTATCGCTCCGCAACATAGACAATAAATAACACATTTTTCCAGCGGAAAACAGGCTAAAATTTATGAATTCTCCTGACAACAAATCCCGAGAACTCCGGCGCAAAGAACAAGAACTGCGGAAGCGCGAACAAGAAATTCGGCTCCGCGAACTAGAAGCCGAAATTGACCGCTCAGTGCCAGAACATCTAACAAGCAAGTACCAAGAACCAGACAGCAAAGTTAACAGCAAACTCAAACAGTGGCGCCGAAAAATTATAGCAGTGACTCAATTTACAGGCATTGTAATTGCTGTTATCGTTGCAGTTCGCATAGCATCTTGGCTGGCAGCGGCGCTGATAGTGGGAGGCATTGCTTTCATAGCTTACAAAATGTTTATTGAAGAAGACAAAAGTTGAGAATTTCAAGCAGGAAATAATCAGAAAATACCATGAACATTAAAGTACAAACTAGCAACTTTCTGAACGATTTAGAGCGAGTAGCAGCCGTCCGCCGAGAAATTGCAACTCGCCTCAGCAACATCGCAACAGCCATCAACCAATCAGAATTAGCAGGAGGAGAAGGATCGGGAAAACTCGGTTTAGAAACAGACAACGCGGACATTGATGTCGCCAGTAAAAACTTGCGCCAAGGAGTCTTCCGGCTGCTAGTGCTAGGCGACATGAAACGCGGCAAAAGCACTTTTCTCAATGCGTTAATCGGCGAAAACTTACTGCCCAGCGATGTAAATCCCTGTACAGCTTTGCTGACGATTTTGCGCTATGGTTCAGAAAAAAAAGTTACCGTTTATTTCAATGACGGCAAAAGCCCAAAACAGCTAGATTTTAAAAGTTTTAAACAGAACTACACAATTGACCCCGCTGAAGCTAAACGCCTAGAAGAAGAAAAGAAACCAGCATTTCCCGATATCGATTGTGCCGTAGTAGAATATCCCTTACCTTTGCTAGAAAAAGGCATAGAAATAGTAGACAGTCCCGGACTGAACGATACAGAAGCCCGCAATGAATTATCTCTGGGTTACATCAGCAACTGCCACGCTATTTTGTTTGTGCTCAGGGCAACTCAGCCTTGCACAATGGGTGAAAGACGTTATTTAGAAAATTACATCAAAAATCGCGGATTGAGCATTTTCTTTCTGATTAATGCTTGGGATCAGGTGCGGGAAAGTTTGATTGACCCAGACGATCCTGAAGAATTGGCAGAAGCCGAAGGGAAACTGCGGCGGGTTTTTCAAGCTAATTTGGCTGAATATTGTTTAACAGAAGGACACGATATTTACGAGGAGCGAGTGTTTCCAATTACCTCAATTAAGGCGCTCAGGTTGCGGATTAAAAACCCGGATGCGGATTTAGCAGGAACTGGTTTTCCCGAGTTTATGGCGGCACTGAATACGTTTTTGACGCAGGAAAGGGCGATTTCTGAACTGCGTCCGGCGAGGACTTTGGCGCGTCAAATTTCTGCTCGCGTCCGCGAAGCTGTTGGGCGCAGATTACCATTGCTCGATCGCGATGTCAATGAGTTGAAAGAAAAGATTAATTCAGTTGAGCCGGAGTTTAAAAAGCTGACTCAGATTCGCGATGAGTTTCAACAAGAAATTATCGAAGTTAGAGATAGTAAATCGCGGGCGATCGCAGATTCTTTTCGCGCCTACGTTCTTAACTTAGAAAACACCTTTGAAACAGATTTCTTACGGTATCAACCAGAGCTGAGATTTCTAGATTTCTTCAGCCAAGGCAAGCGAGAAGCCTTTGAAGCATCCCTCAAACGAGCATTCGAGCAGTATATCAACGACAAACTAGCAGCTTGGACTCTCACGGCTGAACAAGAAATGAATTCAGCATTTTCGCAACTCTCACAAAGTGCGGCAAATTACGGAGCATCTTACACGAAAGTGACTGAAAAAATTACCGAAAAACTGACCGGGCAAAAAATACCAGCAGCAGTCAGCAACTCAAACGAAGATAACTCGCCAGCTTGGGCAAAATGGGCGATGGGATTGTTCTCGTTAACGACAGGAAATCTGGCGGGCGTAGCAATGGCAGGAGCGGGTTTTGATTGGAAAAATATCCTGCTAAACTTAATTACTGTGTTAAGCGTCAGTACGATTCTTGCTAGTTTGACGGGGATTGTTTTGGGGCCGCTGTACTTGGCGTTGTTGGGGATGGGTGTTGGGGTTTTGCAAGCAGACGGAGCTCATAAACAGTTGGTAAAAGCCGCGAAAAAAGAGCTAGTGAAATATCTGCCGCAGGTGGCTCAAGAGCAGTGGCAGCCGATTCACGATGCTGTGAAAGAGTGTTTTGATGTTTACGGGCGAGAAGTGGGCGATCGCATGAATGCGGATATTAATTCTCGGAAATCGGAGTTAGATAATTTGCTCGAACAAAAGGAATCTCGCGAGATTAATTGTCAGGCTGAATCCCAGCGGTTGAAAAAATTGGAGGCTGATGTTTCTGCCGAGTCGCAGAGTATTGAATCGGTGTATCATGGTTTCTTAAAATCGGCGGGAAGCTAGGCGTGTTTTTAACTTGAAATTAGCTTGAATTGTAGTTGGGTTTCGATCCTCAACCCAACCTACATAATAGTTGGAAAACACGCTCTAAGCCCAGTCAAATTACCGTTGTTATTGAGCCGAGATTGGGAATGGTCGCAAAAAATTTGACATCGGGCGGATGCTGGTGCAGAATGGGCTTAAGGATGTGGATGAGTAGATGCAGACATTAGGGGGTAAATATGGATAATGATCAAGTTTCACAGAAATTAGAGAGATTAGAAAGAAACTTGAAAATTATTCAAGCCCTTGAAGACACATCTGCCAAAATCAACCGACTTATCAACATGGCTCAACAGTTTCAACTTGTCGATCGCCATGAGAAAGCTCAGGAAATTTATCATGAAGCCTTAGAACTTACCCAAAACTTTTCGGATAGCTATGATAAGGTTTGTTTGCTAAAAAAACTTGGCTTGTTGCAAGAGGCAACCCTAATTAATCAAAAGCTGCTGAACAACAGGCTTAACCAAAATCTTCCAGATGGCTCGGAAAAGATCGATATACTTAAACAACTAGGTCGTTTTCAAGAGGCGATCGAAATTACTCAAAGATTGACAAATGGCTATACAAAGGCAGCTACCTTAATTGAAATTGCCAATCTCATCCAAGAATCAAATCAGAAAAATCATCTCTGGCAAGAGGCAGTTTTGGTTGCCGAAACAATTAAAGATATAGAAGAAAAAGATAGAACATTAGTGCATCTGGTTAAAAAAAAATTAGAGAGGAAGCTCGATCGTTCCCATGAATTATTGCCTGAAGAACTGCTAGGGAATTCAAGAGTTATTCCAGTGATAGAGGAAAAAATTTCAGAAGAGCAATACAAGCAAGCTCTTCAAATTGCTATAAGAATTGAGCAGATAGAACACAGAAATACTGCATTGTACGATCTGGCCTGTTCTCGATATGATAATAGAGATTGGGGGATCGACCTCATCAATCAACACTATATTGTTACTCCCCCAGATTTTTCTCATAAACAAGTACAAGGAATGCAGTTTAGAAATAGCTGGTATTCAGATACATTAGCTGCATTTGAAGAGCCACCTTTATCAAATTGGAGCGATCGGGAGAACATACAAACTGCCTATCGCTTTATTTATATACCTAGTTTTCATCCCAGCTTAGTCATTCGAGTCTGGGGAGATATACTGAGTCCACCTTGCTTGCAGGCTGTTACAAAAGTAGGAAGCAAGGTAGGGAGTGAAGAGCCTTGGATGCTCACAGAAGCAAAATCTTTGGAATTACTGACAGCCATCAATGAGAATAAATTTTGGCCTTCCATTACTTGGGATTTGTCTATGGGTTTGGATGGATCGAGGTGGGTGTTTGAAGGCTGGAATCAAGGAAAATACAAGTGGTTGGATGCTTGGACTCCTGATAATGGACCAGCATATCGCCTTGGGAAAGTTTTCTTGTCTCTCTTCCCAGAAAACTTATTAGAACTAACTAGAATTTACTGAACCTCCTACAGGTTAACGAGAATAAGTAATATGAGGATCGAGCGATAGCTTATAATATATGTAGGTTGGGCCCTTGGAACGAACCCTAAGCTTCCCTTCGCCCAACAAATCTACAAAAAATGTTGGGTTGAACGAAGTGAAACCCAACCTACAGCTAACGAGGATACAACAATATGCAAGAACCAGAGACTTATCAAAATTTGATGAATTATCTGAAATCAGCACTGGGTATTCTCGAACTCGACAAAAGCTCCCAACTTTACCGAGATACCACCTCAATCTGTGACTATCTCGCCAAACCAACTTTTCAAGTTGCTGTCTTTGGCCCGTTTAATTACGGCAAGTCAACTTTGCTGAATGCTTTGCTGGGAAATCGGGCTTTGCCGATCGACCTTGTGCCCACTACAGGTGCTGCCATTTATGTCAACTACGGCGAGGAATTGCACGCAAAAATTACCCTGAAAGACGGCACGGAAATTAGCGAACCGGGGACTGATGTTTTGAAACGCTACGCCATCCTTGACGACGCCAGACAAATGCGGGATGATGTGGCGGCCGTGAATGTTTACTGTCCCCATCCATTCCTGCAAACCGGTGTGGAATTGCTGGATTTGCCGGGAACCAATGACCGCGAAGAACAGGATAATTTAGTCAGAGATAAATTGCTAACGGCTGATTTAGTTGTGCAGGTTTTAGATGCCCGCAAATTGATGACTTTAGGGGAACGGGAGAACTTGAGAGATTGGTTGAGCGATCGCAACATCAACACAGTCGTCTTTGTTGCCAATTTTCTCAATCTACTCGAACCAGACGACCAAAAACAAGTTTACAATCGCTTGTTGTTTGTTGCCGAAAGTTTTCGCTCCAACTTACCGAACAATATCAGCAATATCTACCGCGTCGATGCTTTGCCGGCGTTGAGGGCGAGGCTGAAAGGAGATGTGGCGGCCGCCCAAACTACAGGAATTGCCACGTTTGAATCGGCTTTGCAAAGTATTGTGGCAGCTCAACAGGAACAACTAGCAGTTAAGTTGCCCAGAATTGAAGCTATAGCTACTAAAATTTGCCACTCTCTCCGAGCCAAAGCTGAAACTGTCGCTGCAGAAATAGTCGCAGCTCAAAAAAAGCACAAAGACAAAATTGAAATTAAACAAAAAGCCGAAAAACTGATATCAAAAGGCTTTCAAGCCAGCGTTTCCGATTTCGAGATTTGGCTTTACCAGCCCACACTTTTGCAGCGGTATCAATCGGAAATGGCGCTGTCGCTCCAGGAAGGGAGTTTTGATGCGTGGAAGCTAAAATTTCAGCGAGAGGCGTTACATCAGCAGCAAAGCATCGCAGAATGGGTAAATAAAGCTTGCGAATTCTTTGATAAAGAACAGCCGATCGCACTTTTGATTTCGTTTCCTCCATCCCCACAAGTCAGCTTACCGGAACCGCCGCCACCTCCACCTCAAAAGTCGAACGAGGGCGAAGTGGCTCCAGTGGCGATCGCCACAGGCTTAGGTTGGCTATTGGGCGGGCCTGTGGGAGCCGCAGTAGTCGGCGGTGCTAGCTATATTTTGAATAAAAGAACTGGGTATGAAAAGCCGCCTGAATCGTCAGAAGCATATCTAAATCAAGTAACGGAAATTTGCAGCGAGGCTGCTAAAAACTATCTCGCTCGCTTCAGCACCGATACTTTTTCCATGCTGCAACACTACAAGGAAATCGCCGGAAAAGTTATCTGTTTTCAAGACAGCAAAGAGCCACTACAGACAAATATTCAGCAATATCAGATACAGTTAATCAATAATTTGTTAGAAAATATCGAATCCTGCCTTCAAATGACTAAATCTGTAATTAACGGCAAATGATCCGAACCGACATTGCGGCCAGTACGAATCTTCAAAACACCAATTTCTTTGCTGACTAAAAAGTGATCGATCGGAATATAAGCCAGTGGCATAAAAGTCGGCCAAGTCGGTAAAATGCCAAAGCCCGATCGCGCATTTCGCAAATTTCCGGTTTTTACCATATTTTTGTAGAAAGGCGACCACATTGTGGTATTTAAATCCCCAACCACAATCAGCGGATTTTTGACTTGGGCTGCATACTCGCCGATGCCTGCTAGCTGTTTATTGCGATCGACAAAACTCTGCTGTTTGACCGGCACAGTCGGATGAACAAGAATCAAAGAAATGATTTTACCTTGAAATTTTACATCTGCAAACAAGCTCTTTCTTCGCTTTGAAAAGGCTTTAATAGAAGCATTTTCTAAAGGCAGCTTGCTGTATATTGCACTGCCAAATCTCTCAGATTCTTGCAAGTTGGAAGAGTAAGGAAATATCTCGCTTAAGACGGCTAACTCCTTCGCCCACACTGTGCTAACTTCCACAAAAACCGCGATATCGGGTTGCTCTGCTTTTACCAGCGATATCACCTCAGAATATCGCCGGTTACTTGTTAAAACATTTGAATGAAAAATCCGCAGGTTTTGTCCGGGAGTTACTCCTGCAAATGCTGGCGCTGGAAAATACCAAGGAACAATTTCCGCCAAGTTAATGATAATGCAAAATGCGCTCACCAGCAACCATATTTTTTTTAAGCGCACGAGAGCGAAGAATATAAAAATTGATAACCCCGCCAATAGATATTGTAGTTTAAAATGAGAACTCAACTCAAATAATAGGTTAAATTCTCCCAAGTAACCTGTTATTGACAAGAGTGCATCTACACTTGCGGCGAGCATAAACCATTTTAAAATTACGGGCTTCAAGCTAATAATTTGGTTATTGCTGTGCAGTACCGTCCATTTCAGCTTAATTTTGAGGTCGTTGGTAATCGGCAATTTATCAATTTCTGTTACCAGTTGTTCTGGCTGTTCCAACACTCGCCGCTTTTGATAAAATCTCACCAGCAAGCTATCTACCACAAAATAACTAAAATAATTGGCAACAAATCCTACAAATACCAACACACCTAAACCGATCAGCATACCAAAGGAACCGCCTACTTTCCTCAAAGCCGACCAAGTGGCTGCGTCACCTGTTTTACCTGTCGCTACTCTCGCTATTAATAGCATTAAAGTAGGCAATCCGATCGTGATTATGTTTCTGATGATATAGTCCATTATACAATTTTAGATTTTAGATTTTAGATTGGGAATGAATGATGCAGTTTGTCTAGTCAGCACTACGGACTGGTTGACTTAATAACGGCTTGACAAAATAGAGAGACTCCTTAATTTTCATAAATTTCTAACGGTAAGTTATCGGGATCTCTGAAAAATGTAAACCGTTTTTCTGTAATCTCGTCCAGGCGAATTTCTTCTACTTCTACTTGTTGGGATTTTAAGTAAGCAACTGATGCTTCTATGTCCTCAACTGCAAAAGCTAAATGTCTCAAACCGCAAGCTTCAGGATTGTTAACTCTTTCAGGAGGGTGGGGAAATGAGAAAAGCTCTATGGTGTCGCCGTTTCCGACTTGCAAATCTAGTTTGTAAGAATTCCTCTCGGTTCGGAAAGTTTCTTTGATAATTGAACATCCCAATACTTCTACATAAAATTTTTTCGAGGCTTCGTAATCCGAGCAAATAATCGCCACATGATGTATTGCTTTTATTTTCATCTTAAAAAAGTTAGTTAGTTGCGTTTTTGCAAATGCACAGCACGCTATTGACAATTATATTTGACGATCGCAGACTCTGCGAGAAACCCTGCTAAATTCAGGGCGAGATCCCTTTATTTTCCCCCGCCCAAATCTTAATCGGAAAAATTTCTGCAAAAAAAGTACCCTACTTTGATAAAATGAGAGTTTTGCAGTCAATCACCCAATTTGCATCTCAGGAGACAAGCATTATGGCCCGTATGTATTACGACACCGACGCGAACCTAGACCTCTTAGCCAACAAAACGATTGCTATCATCGGCTACGGTTCCCAAGGACACGCCCACGCCCTTAACCTCAAAGACAGTGGCATGAATGTCGTTGTCGGTTTGTATCCCGGTAGCAAATCTGCCGCCAAAGCAACCGACGCGGGTTTAACAGTTCACCCGGTAGACAAAGCAGCAGCCGCTGCTGACTTCATCATGATTTTATTGCCCGATGAAGTTCAAAAAACTATTTACAAAGAACAAATCGAACCGAACCTTTCTGAAGGAAATGTTTTAGCATTTGCTCACGGTTTTAACATTCACTTCGGCCAAGTTGTTCCCCCTGCCAATGTAGACGTAGTAATGGTTGCCCCCAAAGGCCCCGGACACTTGGTGCGACGGACTTATGAACAAGGGGAAGGTGTTCCGAGTTTGTTTGCAGTATATCAAGATGCTTCCGGTCAAGCGCGCGATCGGGCAATGGCCTATGCTAAAGGTATTGGCGGCACCAGAGCCGGCATCCTGGAAACCACTTTCCGCGAAGAAACAGAAACGGATCTTTTTGGCGAACAAGTAGTTTTGTGCGGCGGTTTGAGCGCATTAATTAAAGCTGGATTTGAAACTTTAGTTGACGCCGGATATCAACCGGAATTAGCTTATTTTGAATGTTTGCACGAAGTTAAACTTATCGTTGACTTAGTAGTAGAAGGAGGCCTCGCCAAAATGCGCGACAGCATCTCCAATACCGCAGAATACGGCGATTTAACTCGCGGCCCCCGCATCGTCACGGATCAAACCCGCGCCGAAATGCGTAAAATTCTCAGCGAAATTCAATCCGGTCAATTTGCCCGCGAATTCGTTCTGGAAAACCAAGCCGGCAAACCGGGCTTTACCTCCATGCGCCGTCAGGAAGCTGAACATCCTATTGAAGAAGTTGGTAAAGATTTGCGAGCTATGTTTAGCTGGTTGAAAAAGCACGCCTAATCAATTTTAGATTTTAGATTTTAGATGGGAAGACCAATCTAAAACAGTCCTGGAGGCATAACCTCTATCTGTAGGGTGTGCAATGCACACCTTACTGGTTTGAGAAAAATCTAAAATCTCAAGTTTAATCGATTTGAGATTGGAGGAAAAATCTCAAATCTACAATCTCAAATCGTCATGGTTGGTTGTGCTTCGCTTAACCCAACCTACAAGAAAATGGCTAGGTATTATTAGAGAAACCGGGTTTCTCGGTGGTAGCTCAAAACTATCGCTTCGGGCTAGGACTTTTTTGCAATTTATCAATATCCTGTTGCCTTTGCTCGTTGAAATCTCTCGGTCTCAACCAATCTGGCCATAACCCGACGAAGAACTTTCGACTGGCCACGCTAGTATCTCTTACAGGTTTGGGGAGAAAAGTTAAAGTGTCACCGTAAAGGGTAAACAGCGCTATAAACAGAAGCAACAGCGGGATAAGATTTTTTTTAAGCATGGCAGTTTGGGAGTAGAGTTTGTGAAAGCGCTTTGTTATATTTTGCCCTTGCACGAACAAAATATATCAGAAACAGCTTAAGAAGAAAATACACCTCTGGGGCTAAGGGGCGCCGCCTACACAAGGAAAAACTGCTAGTCGCAATATCATGTCCCCTCGAACTCCCACTACAAACACCTTTATTATAGGTGTTGGAGCGGACATCAGATTATTAGCTAATGACTAATAGTGGTAAGGTTCGCACTGCGAACCCTACATAATTATGTTCTGGGTCTAGAACTCTACCAAATACTATGGTTTTTTGGCGCTTACCTACTTAACGACTAAGGACTAATGAATAATGACTACTTATTCCCTTGAATAAAAGTTTGTACTACTGCATTAGTTTCCGGGGAAAATTCTGTTAACAGCCGAACCGGGATTACGGATGTGGAAGCAAAGTACGCGTATTCTGGTGTTAGAAAGACTGCATATTTGTCAGCTTCAGCAGTCAGTTGAGCGGCAGTAGCCAAACTTACAGCTTTAATATAATTGCGTATGCTAACAGCTTGGTCGCCGACAACTTCATCGCCAGTAATTATTGTGCTCGGTCTGCGAACTTGGTGTAAAGTTGTACTCGGATCTTTGACGCTTAAGTGGGTTCCTCCTACAAAACCAACTAGCCATTTAGGAGATGGAATTTTCGGAAAACCGGCAATTTGTTCGGCTAAGGCGGGAGTTGTTTTGTCGGCAGAAGATGCTACTATTAAGGTAGGAATTTGAATTGTACTTAAACCCGTTTCTCCAAATAGTAATGATGTGATCGGATTCATGGCGATCGCCCTTTTAATCCTCCCATCCCGCAATTGATAACGTTCTTCGGGCAATCCGGCCGCCGCGCACTGAATGCCTTCGCCTAAGCTGAACCCAATCAAATCCCCCTGACACCGCTGTTTGAGTCCGCTCAATTGCAGTTCGGCGCCGGCCAAGGACAAGGCTGTAGCGCCGCCGAAGGAATAGCCAATTATTACCGATCGGTCGATCGCGATTTTCCCCTGCAAATTATCATCAGTTTGGTTCAATTTTGTCAGTTCGTCGAGTACAAAACTGATGTCTTTGGGACGGTCTAAAAACTCTTGAGGAGCTAACAAGGGAGACTTCCCCGCCATCGCAGCATTGGTGTTAGTCTCGTTGCTGCCCGGATGTTCTAAAGCTGCTACCACATAACCGTGAGACGCCAAATGCTCGGCTAAGTAGCGCAAATCCGTGCGGACGGAACCCAAACCGTGAGAAAAGACGATCGCCGGTTTGTCGGCTGTGGCAGCTCTCGACCAGTACACATCAACCGGAATATGTCGATTGCGGGCGCTATCGTTCAAATCTAGCGCCCGTACCTGCACCGAATTAGGGCCTGGCTGGGTAGGATCGAAAGGCAGGTTAAACGCGGGTTTAACTGGTGCTAACTGAGGTGCGATCGCCGCCATAAAGCGCTGAGTTTGCCAAAAACTAGCGTTCATATTTCCCAAAACTGCGAAAGCTCGATCGAGATCCACCACGACCCGCGAGCTGGGATAAGATTCAATGAAACTCAGTACCGATAAGCCTTCCGGCGCGTTTGCTCCCTGCACCAGAGCGGCTCGCAGCGCTTCCACACCCCCACCGTCGCGCCTGGGTATCACAGTAGTCAAATCCGTCAGGATGCCAGTGCCGATGCCCGTATTTAGCAAGTTGCTCAGGCCGACTACATTTAGGGGAATTTTTGCTTGCAGCGCCCGAAAAATTTTACTCCGCTGTTCCTCAGACAGGAGATTGGCATAAGCTTGCAGTTTGGCGGGGACTTTTCCTGTTTCTGCGAGTTCACGCAAATCCGCAACCGATATTGACGATTCTAAAATACCTTTGCGGACAACAACCGTTTCTGCTGCTTTTACAGAGGATGTCGCGCCGCTCAAAGGGCCGATCGAAATCGAACCCAAAACACTCGCCACTGAAGAAAACCATCTGAAATTTGGTCTAATGCTCATTTTTACTTTATTGAACTAGAGGGGGGTAGATCACCATATTCTCAAAATTCTCCCAGATACCGAGATATTGTTCTAGATGCCGAGAAATTGGCGGCATCGGAGTGCGATCGTCAAGGCCTCTACGCATATTTACTTGCCGAGCTCACATTCCGTACCTAAGTGCACTTCTTATGCGGGTGCTAATGATGATGAGTTGAAGGATTTTTTAATCGGCAGCCCAAAAAATACAAACTTCGCGAGTAAAAAGAGCCATCTAGTATATTTCCAATCCGCGCAAAGGTGCGGAATTTTTCCTAGCAATTCCGTTGAATTAGGATTAAATATAGGACTTACACAATTGTCACAAATAGGGCTTAAATTTTAGGTATATAGTTGCACTTGTGCGCTCTTTGTTAGGAAAAAGCGCACAAGCGCAACTATAGCCGTTCTCAAGCTTTGTGAGGTAGAGGGGCGAGCCCTATGCCTATGTCCTATGCCCTATGCCCGCGAGAGAACCTCATGTTACTGAGAAAGGCTATACATACCTTTGTTTAATGTGCCAGTTGGCTTTAGTCCTAAAATATTAACTGCAGATGAATGCAGATTCATAACATCATCTGCGGTTAAAATATTCCTCAAGATACAGGAAAATAAACAACCAGCATCGAAATATTTGGGTGAGTCCGGGCGATCGCTTCCGGTTCTTTGAGAGTTCCCGGTTTGTCCCACATATTCTGTTGCTGAGAAATTGTTGTTAAAATCAGCAAATCATGTTCTAACAAATTCTGCGAAACTAGCTTGATAAAATTTCCCCGCACCCGATTTACTGGTATCTCAGCAAGAATTGCCAACTCCGCCGCACTTTTCTCGCTTTTTTCCCGTTGTGCCGTCACCAACAACACTTGCAAATTCGCCTTAAGTTCCTCGGCCAAACTCTTAGCAATATCCACGGTTTCCTGAAATCCAAACCGAGTCAACTCGCTGTCAGTTACCGCCAAAATAATTCTGGCTGTATTCTGGAGAGGATCGGGAAATCGAGCAATCAGTACGGGTACGGGCGCTCGCCTTACCACATTGTCAATGATGCTGCCAAAAAAATTCTCGCGAGTCGTGGAAAATCCCTTCCAGCCGCAAACTATTAAACTAGCCTCTCGTTCGGTTGCACTCCGCAGAATTCCGCGATCGATCGCATCATCTATCCTCGCGATCGGTTCAACCGCACAAGCAGCGGCATGGGCGACAGTTTCCGCAGCCGTCAAAAGTTGAGTTTGCTGCATTTTATCTGCCGGTGAAATTGCTTCGCCGCGATCGGACAAAATATGCAGCGGTAGCAAAGTTCCCTGAGATGTTTTTGCTAAAATCAAAGCCAAACGCAGCAAATTATCTTCCGTATTCGGATTAGCAACAGGCACTAAAACTCGATCTCCCCATGAATGCTTTCCCGAAGTAGGAACCGGCAAACTCGACCCCGGCGGCTGCATTTCTTGACCCCACCGAGATACAATCCAAGGAGAAGCGACACAACTTACTAAAATCATGGCAATGATGCCATTCACCGTTACGCGATCGACCAATTTAATCTCAAAAGCAACCGTAATCGCCGCCAAAGTAGAAGCAGCTTGAGCAACAGAAAGACCGAACATTACCATAATGTTGGGAAACTCAAAACGAAATAATTTCCCCGGTAGCCAAGCTGCCAAAAACTTGCTCACCACCTCTGCCAAAATCATCACCGCCGCCACCAACAAAGACTGCGGCTGCTTTACCAAAATTAGCGGGTCAATCAACATCCCCACAGAAATCAGAAAAAACGGCACAAACAGCGTATTGCCAATAAACTCAATCCGATTCATCAGCGGACTCATTTTGGGAATAATTTGAGTTATGGCAATTCCCGATAAAAATGCACCAATAATTGCCTCAATTTCAATTAATTCTGCTGCGTAAGAAACTAGAAATAGGGTAGCCAATACAAATATAAATTCGGCATTCTCGTCATGTCCAAATTTCTTAAAAAACCAGCGACCGATTTTGGGGACTCCCCACAAAGTAGCAAAAGTGTAGATAGCAAGAGATGGAATGAGAACCAGCCAAAAATCGAGAGTAAGATTTCCTTTGTAAGCTTTGACAACAATTGCCAGCACCAACAGTCCCAACACGTTCGTAATTAAAGTCCCGCCCAAAGTTGCAGTAATAGTCTGAGTTCGCATCAATCCCAATTTTGTGAGAATTGGCAGCGCTAAAAGCGTGTGCGTAGCAAAACAAGAAGCGACTAAAATTGCAGCCAGCCAGCTATATCCCAACAGCAGCATCGCTCCTGTCCCCAATATCATCGGTAGCGCAAAAGTAGCCAGCCCAAAGATGACCGCTTTGTCCGCATTGAGTTTGAGGTCGTCGAGGCTAGTTTCCAGTCCCGCTAGGAACATCAAAAATAGCAATCCTACAGTACCTAACAAAACAATAGTAGCGTCCCGTTGCAGCAAATTGAGACCGTTGGGCCCGACAATTACGCCAGCAATAATTAAACCAACTATTCCCGGCAGTCGCAAGCGCTCAAATAACAGCGGCGCAAGTAGCATGATTGCTAAAAGAACTAGAAAAACGGGAACGGGAGCGGTAATCGGCCCGGAAGTTAACATGAATTTTTCACCCTACATATTGGCAGCGAACTGCTACCAGTTTTAAAATAAAACCATCAAAATATCTATCAATCTAAAGAGGTATTCTCAATATTTTACAGCGTAATTGGTAATAAGTAAGACTGGGCGGGAGTAACTCGGTTTATTGGTAAAATATGGGTTGAATGACTAGAATTTTTTGCAAAAAAACGGGTTTATAGTTCCCCGCGCACAAGTCTTGATTTGGCATACCCATAAAAAAGGAAAACGTGTTTTTATCCCTTGCTATTGCCTATTTAAAATCTAAAACGGGGAAAGGTTTTGCCGCTTCCATCTGCGCCGCTAAAGCAATTAAAGTTGCTTCTGCCGCTGGCCGCCCGATAATTTGAATTCCCACGGGCAAACCGTTGTTATCTAAAATAGCAGGAAGTGCGATCGCAGGCAAACCGCTAGCATTAAACGGCGGACAAGGAGCTACCCAATTAATAATGCGCTGCAAAGTTTCTTCAAAACTCAAATCCGCCCACTCCCCAACCCGGATTGGCGAGTGCATATAAGTTGGCAAAACTAACACATCAAATTTTTCAAAGAATCCCACAATTCGCCGTGAAATAACCTGCATTTGATTCACCGCCCGCAAATATTCCCCAGCGGAAATAGTTCTTTCTAACAGCCAGCGATTCATCGGTTCCAAAGCAGGGCCTGGAATGCCACTTGCCGCCGCCCCCGACTGCCAAATTGCGATAAACGGTTCGATTAAACCTGTAAAATCTGGGCATCCAGGTTCGACATCATGACCCAAATCTGTCAGTAACTTGACGGTTTCGAGTACCGCTTGCTGACAGATAGGCGCAGCCTCGCCCACAGGGGAAATAGTCGTAGAAAACGCAATTCGCAGCTTGGCTTGCTTTTGACGGGAAGCCTCTAAAAATGTCGGATTTGAATCAGGTAGCCAATACGGATCGCCTGTTGTGTAGCCTGACATCACATCCAAAAGTGCGGCGGCGTCAGCTACTGTGCGCGCCAATGGGCCGTTGGCAGAAATGCCGCTGAGGTAATCTCCGACAGGTGCCCAGGAAACTCGCCCCCGCGAGGGTTTAATGCCCACTAAACCGCAGCAGGAAGCTGGGCCTCGAATCGAACCGCCGCCGTCTGAACCTTGGGCGATCGCGCACAAACCCGCCGCTACAGCGGCCGCTGAGCCTCCACTGGAACCTCCGGGCGTATAGTCTAAATTCCAGGGATTGCGCGCCGGTGGGAAACCTTCTGGTTCGGTGTAAGGTAATGAGCCAATTTGAGAGGTTGCTGTTTTGCCCAGAATGTTAAATCCCGCTGCTTTGATCCGCCATACTACTGACTCGTCGTAGGCAGAGATGTTACCCAGCAAAGCCTGAGTGCCGTAAGTACAGGGAAGGCCGGTAACGGGTGTCAAGTCTTTAATGGCGATCGGCACTCCGAAAAAAGGTGGCAATTCCTGTGGCTTGTTTAACCCAGCTAGTTTTTCGGTTTGAGATTTAGCCAGGGCGATCGCCCGCTCGGCCGTTACAGTAAAATAACTGCCCAGCTCAGGGTTTAATCGCTCAATGCGTTCCAAGTAGAGATTGACAATTTCTAAAGGCGACACTTCCAGGGTGCGGATCGACTCCGCCAACGAGAGAGCTGGAGTAAAAGCCCGATCGACAGAATTCATCGGTTTAAGTCCTTAATAGTTGGATGAAGTATCAATTTATACTGCTTGCTTGCGGAAAACTCTTTTCATTAAAAAAATTATCCAAAAAAGTCGAAAATCCATATTCGAGCGTATATCGAAAGTGATCGCATCCTCCAATTGGCAGAATATTTCCTTAGTAGTGCAGCATTATGACCCCCTCTTAGGATAGACTGAGTACAACAGTTAAGCTTTTGTGCAAGACGCGCACAATGGCGATCGGCATTGTTCAACTCCCACAAATCATCTGTTCGAGTCAGCCTTCTCACCAACTTAAGGTAGCGCATATGACACAACAGCATCCGCCAGCTCCTCGGCCGCCCGTACCCGGAGCCCCCCCACCGCCAGGAATGCCCCGCCCTCCAGCTCCCGGAATGCCCCCCAGAGCAGCAGGAATGCCACCAGCACCGCCCCCCGCACCAGCGCCAGCACCAGCACCCCCGCCGCAATCATTCGCCACACCTAAAGGCCAGAACTCTAGCGGCGGAGTTCCGAGTTTGAAAGAGCTAGTAATCCGAGCCAAAGATGAAGGAGTATCCGACCTTCACCTGGGAGTAAACGAAGTTCCCCGCTTCCGCACCCGGGGAGAGATTGCCGACATCGGCTATCCACCGACCGATTTAGATACGTTTTTTGGCTGGTTGCGGGAGTGCATGAGCGATGAAGAAATTGAAATTTTCCAAAAAACCCTAGACTTTGACGGCGCTTTCGACTTCGGATTCGTGCGGATTCGGATCAGTTGCATGGACTCCTTGGCCGGCCCGGCAATGGTGCTGCGGCTAATTCCTGCCAAAATAATGACACTGGAGGAATTGAAGCTGCCGGAGGTATTTAGGAAAATATGTGGCTACCACAAAGGGCTGATTTTGGTGACAGGCCCGACAGGTTCGGGTAAGTCTACCACGTTGGCCGCGATGATCGACTACATCAATAAGAATAAAGCCTACAACATCATCACGATCGAAGACCCGGTAGAATTTGTACACGAAAGCAAAAAATCCTTGATTAAGCACCGGGAAGTCGGCAGGCACACCCTCAAGTTTATGAGCGCTCTCAAAGGCGCTCTGCGACAAGACCCGGATATGCTGCTAGTAGGAGAAATTCGGGACAGAGAGACGGTGGAAATCGCCCTCAAAGCCTCTCAAACCGGTCACTTAGTTGCAGGAACCCTGCACACCAACAGTGCGGTTAAGACCCTGAACCGGATTCTTGATATGTTCGGGGCGGAAGAACAGGATGCCATACGGGTTTCAATTTCCGAATCCCTAGTGGCGATTATTGCTCAACTGCTGTGCAAAACCACAGACGGAAAGCGGGCTGCTTTCCACGACGTTATGATCAATACCGACGTGGTTAAGGAATACATTCTGAAGGGGCAGAATGAGGAAATTAATCAAATCATGATCAAAGATACTTATGAAGGCATGACGACGATGAATAAGTCGCTCTACGGCCTTTATCAAGAAGGTCGGATTACGGAAGAACTTTGTGTAGAGAACTCGCCGTTCCCGAACGAAATGGCTCAGATGCTCCGAGGTCGAGTCTAAAGGTCGAGTGTTAACAGTTAGCAGTTAAAAGTTAACTGTTAACTGTTAACTTTTATTGGTGTACTGAATTGAAAGTCGATCGCCCGATTTTGCCGGAATTTTTCAAAGGCATTGCCCTGTTTACACCCGGGGGAGACTTAATCTATTGCATAGACCCCCGCAAGCAGACTCAGTGGCATTTGCAGTTGTGCGTAGCTCTACAGGAGATCCTCGGTTTGTCGGAACCGCCACATTTTCTGATACCTTGCTACACGGCAACCGTTGACTGCTGGCTCGATCCAGGCGATCGGCAGGTGCGGCTTGCTGCCGAGGCTTACCCCCCCGTGCTGCGACATCAAACGCTGCTGAACGCCATTTTTGGGACTGGCGACTTAGTGTGGCATCCCCGGAGCGAAGAAATGTGCGAACCGATGGCGATTGCTACTTATCACGAACAATTCCCCGAACTTTGGCAAAATCACGACTTAGTTGTACAGTATGCCAGCCCCGAAGCTCGATCGGACTGGAGCAGTTCGACAGTAACTCCCTTGGGCTTTCCGCAATCGCAGCAGACTCGGCTTCCCAAACCAACAGCACCCACCCCACCGCCACAAACTCAAGGGTACGTTTTGCGTCTGTTTGTTTCCGGCAGCAACCCCAGTACCGAACGCACCCTCGAAACTTTACACCAGTTCTTAGAGAAATGCCTCGATCGTCCCTACACTTTAAAAGTAATTGATGTTTTGAAACATCCAGACCAAGCTGAGGCAGATCAGATTTCAGCAACTCCTACTTTGATTAAAATCTGGCCGAAACCCGTGCGACGAATTGTCGGGGAACTGAACGATGATGAAAAAATAGTGCGGCTGCTGAGCTATTCGGAATTTTAGATGGGGGCGAGGATTTTTGCGATTATTTAATACGGGCGATCGCGGTTTTAGGTTAACTTACTTGGCTTTAAAATTGTGGTAAGGTGCGCCGAAGAGCACCCTACTTTACCACAATCAATCTGGCAATCAGGAGAATTGAAAACCTTGCCTGATGTCAAAAAGGTCGATCGACTTAATCAGGAATACAAACATCCGGAGCGCACAAACTGGGGAAATCCAAAGTTGTGACTTCCAGCGTATCCAACTCAACTCTCCGAATTACATGATTGTTCGTATCAGCAACAAACAAATGAGGCCCGATCGCACTCAACCCTGAAGGTTCAAAAAATCGAGCCTTGAGACCTTTAGCATCAACCAAACCTGCTTTACCGTCTCCAATCATTGTTCTGCACGTACCGCCCCGGTGGTCGATCCGCTTAATTTTGTGATTGTAAGTATCAGCCACCCAGAGGTAATTTTGAGCGTATTCAACACCCAAACAGTGCTGCAACCTGACCTCATCACCGCGACCATCTTTATCCCCAAAACCAAACAATTCACCGCTACCGCAGACTGTACGCACCTTCGGGTCTTCATCAATACCAACAGCGCGAATCGAACTAATTTCGCTGTCAGCAACAAACAACTCCGATCGATCGGTCGCGAGGCCGCTGGGCTGAGAAAAAGCAGATTCTGCAAGATTCCCGTCCACACAGGATTCTCGGCCAATACCTGCATAAGTGCCGATCGTGCCAGTGTCTAACTGCATTTCCCAAATTTGGTGGGAACCCGCCATTGCAATAAAAAGTCTATTTCCAACTCTTTCTAAATCCCAAGGCGAATTCAATTGCGTTTCTAAACCCTTGCCGCTGCGGGGTGAAATTTCGTGACTTTGTTCGCCCGTACCAGCAACAGTTTCTACCCGTTGAGTCGTAAAATCAATTTTTCTGAGAGCATGATTTTCCGTATCAGCAACATATAGAATTTGACTTTCTGCATCAAAAGCCATACCTTGAGGTGCAAAAAACTCAGCCTCTTCAAAGTCCCCATCAGTTAAACCCGGTTTGCCGCTACCGATGACGTGCAGCACCTCACCTTCGAGGGTGCTGACAACAATCCTATTGTGTCCTGAATCGGCAATAAATAAGCAAGAACCGACTAAGTTTTGTATAACTGAATTAGCAGGCCCGGGCAATACAGTTTCATCTACAGATTCATTCTCCTGACTCATTTCGCCCAAAAGCGCGCCCTGTTGGTGAAGCTGTTTTGCCTCCGTTGCAGCGATCGCAAATGCCAGCACTTTACCGGGAAAAGCCAGCGGTGTTGATACAGGTTTGCGCTGTTTTTCTAACCTAAAACTGAGTTGTTTAAAGTTGAGCACCTTTTTATCTTTGTATTCAGCAATTAACTTGCCAACTAACTCATCAAGTGCTTCTCTATTGCCTTCGCCGGAAACAAAGCCGACGACATAACTTTCAGGATCGATCACCATTAAAGTCGGCCAAGCGCGAACCGCGTAGCTTTGCCAAACTTTCATGCCGCTGTCTACGATTACGGGATGTTCGATATCGTAGCGGAGGATAGCTTGGCGGATGTTTTCTACTTCTTTTTCGTTTTCAAATTTAGCAGAGTGAACGCCGATAACCGTTAGGGAATCTTTATATTTTTGTTCGAGGTATTTTAAGTCGGGCAGGACGTGCAAGCAGTTGATGCAGCAGTACGTCCAGAAGTCGAGGAGGACAACGCGCCCTTTTAAGGATTCAATGGATAAAGGTTTGTCGGTGTTTAACCAGGGGTAGTTTCCGGGGAATTCTGGTGCTCTGACGCGGGGCATGGCATCTCCTGGGTAGGATGTGAATGATTTTTTTACTTCTTTAATTTAGCGGGAAGTTTGGCAGGATGGGGAGAAAGCTTACTAAAGCAGGGTTTTTCGAGACAGCCAAGATGGCTGTGTCACAAGAGGGGGGCAAGGGAGGATGTTAAAACAGACACTGAGTCAAAACGGTTTTTGCTTTTATAAATTACATAACCAACGACAAATAGATGCAACTTGATTCTCCTCATTCAGATTGGCAGCATTAGTGAGAGTCCCGTTTTCCAGTTGATGCCAAATTTCACCCGCCATCCTTGTCGCCACCGCTGAACCCACAAAGAAAGTCAGAGGTGAATGTCCAACCCGGAAAAAAGCTTCGCGTATGCGATTTAGTGCCGCTTGTGCCGTTTTCCAATGCTCATCTGCACCGGCAGGATCGATTCCGCCTTTAAGTTCGCCCAATGCAATAACATAAGGTGCCACTATAGATGGGTCAATTGCGCTGGATTGACTGGCTACCAACTCCGTCGGGGCAAGATTAAATAAACATAAATCCACATTGCTCCTGACTAGCGGAACAGTTAGGTTATAAATCAATGTGCGATTACCCAGCTCGCTCTCCCAACTTATTCCACGTAAAGACAACTCAATTTCTGTGTCATCATTTGTCATTGCTATCCACTTTTTTGTCTTTGAGTGTTGCCAGTAATATTTCTTACCAGCAATGGTGAGAGTCGAGAGGATAGCACGAGTTAGTTTTCTTTGTGCTAATGCTCCGCCAACATTACGCATTGAGCCACCAAGCGTGTCACCACGAGTCAGTAGAAATCTAAAGACCAATTCCTCCACAAAATTTGTGCCTGCTGGCTCAAGAAAATTCCTAATTAGACCATTGATAGCTTCAATTTTATCATTTGGCATCAAATGAGCAAGAGACTTGTCAGATAATCCTGCTGCAGTCAACAATCCCATTTCAATGCCCTTAACATTTAACAAATCAGTAGGACTCTCAGCTTGACCCGCAGCTTCTTGAAGTGCTCTTGCTTGGGCGACGTAAGGGGTAGCGCGTCGATTTTTTTCAAGGGCAAGTGCAACAAAACCCGCACGAGTGTCTTCATATGTTGTGACAAGATCGTCACTGGATTGAAGGTGGTTACGATAAACACACATAGGTTTCCAGTTATTGTTTTTTCCATACATAAACGCACTTCCTCAAAGGAGCGCGTCCATAGTTGCCCATCTGTTGACTACTATTCCCCTTATCACCTGGTAAGACGAGAATATTTTCCGTAAAAAAGCCTAGCTTTTCAGCAAAATCAGAAAGAATCATGTCCACTGAAATGCTTATACCTGCGTAGCGCACATTGTCATTAACCATAAACAAAAATGCCCCAGGTTTAAGAATACGACAGCTTTCTTGTATTACGCAAGCCATTTCATAGAAATATCCTCTTACCATTCTTGGTATACCATTGTTGTTCAATATACCCTGTGACTTTTGGCTGTCCAAATATCTTAATATAGCCTGCAATAGAGTTTGCGAATTAGCAATACTTAAAGCTACTTCCCAAGCCTGATTGATAGCCAATAAATCTTTGGGGTGATTCTCAACCGTACAACTTAGCATTTCCTGACGCAGATTAATTAATTCCTTTTCAGAAATTCCTAGTAAAGCTAGCTCTAGTGCATAGGTGCGAGTATAGTCATATCGATTGCAGTAGGGTGGAGATGTAATGATTGCATCGTATGTAGAGTCCGGCAAACCGGGCATTATCTTCAGACAAGAACCTTGATGCAAATTAATTTTGCCTTGATTATTCTGAGTTTGAAAAAGCTCAAGTTGTTGTGTAGGAGGTTCTAAGTCGTTAACAAGTTCATTGAATTTTTGGGTAATAGCTTTACTGAACTCAAGAACCTCACCTTTATTGAAGGACTTCTTTGAATGACCATGATCTGAACGGTAATCCCAACGAAGATACTGTCCATCTTTGCGTGTATAGCTTACGGATTCTAAAACACACAGTAAAATCAAGACTAAAACTGATTGAAGCTTAATATTTTCTTGATAACAAGCTCCCAGATATTGCTCAATTTCTATTTTATTTTTTTCGGGGTAAGCTCCCTTAGTGATTCTCAATTCTGGCAGAGTGACTTGGCCCTCAAATTGTTTCCATATTTGCCCATTAAACCATGTCTTTAGCCGCTCAAAATCATCAAAAGTGAATGCAGTGTCTAAAAGGATTTTGGTATTAATTATATGCTGACCGATAGGTAACAATTCAATACCCTCACCATCTATTCCCAAGTCACTAGCAGCAAATAAAGCAGTTCCACTACCTGTAAAAGGATCAAAAATCTTGCCTTGAATGACTTGATATTTTTTAAATAAAAACTCGACCAGAGAAACGGAAAAAGCTTCCTTGTACTTGTACCATCGATAGATTGGTCTAGTTTTGTTAGCCTGAAAACTAACCAAAAGTCTGGTCAGGGTGGGCTGGACTACAAACTTGTCTTGAAAGCGATCATGTAATTGCCTGTCAAGGTTATCAATCTCTCCCAGAAAGTCACTTTCCACTTCAGAGGCCATATTGGAGATGCTTGACATATTTACCATGACTACAAATTATTAAATAACTAACTGTCATCGTAGTATACCAGTATGTCCAATCAAAGAACCGGCAGAGGTCGCTACCCTTGTAAATTCTCTCTGACGAACCAGAGAATTCACCGCTTCAGAAATTCGACCCTCTTACTGAACCCCAATTTTCTCCTTGGTTTTCCCGGCTGCTATTTTCCAGCATCACCAATACACCGTTAATTTTATTCGGGTCGATCGCACTTGCGATCGACTTAACCACATAAAATCTAACAGCAACCGCCGCCGTTATAATGCCAAGTCGAATCAGTAATCAACACCTTATCCGGCATTAATCCGCCCAACTTCCCAGCAGTTTTATCGCACACCGCCGCAGGAACTCCCCGCTGCAAAACGTGACCCGCCCCATCATCAAACAGCTCTTCAGACCCGGTATAAATCGCCGTCTTGCCCGTGAAAATGCAAGCTCCGTCATCCGGTACATCCACTTTGAAAGACACCGAATCCAGGCTTTCTAACAGCAAATCCGCTTCCAATTGATAATTGTGTTTGTCAAGCAATCGGTAAGGACGGCGCGCCCGCACTTCGACTTGCCCAAAACCCACGTCTACAAGGTGTTGAACGTATTCTGCGTATGTCAAAGCGCCGGACAAACACAAGGCCCGCAAGCGTTGGTCTTCCTTTAAATGCTGCGGAATGGGGCGAGTTGCGATCGGATCGCTCATCAACAATCTGCCACCCGGTTTTAACACGCGATAAGTCTCTTTTAATGCTTTAGCTAAATCCGCCGGTTCAAAGATATTAAACAAGCAATTTTGGGCTACAACATCTACAGAAGCATCGGGCACCGGCAACGCAAAAGCATCGCCTTCTATAATTTCCACAAAATTAGCATCAAACCAATCATTTTCGTGGGCGGCTATTTGCAAGTTTCGTGCCGCCGCGTCTCGCATTGCTGGAACCGGATCGACGGCAATAACCGCTCCTTTGTGTCTAGAAAAATAGGCAAATTGTAGTGCTTCCAAGCCGCCGCCGACGCCTACATAAAGCACGAAGGGATTGCCTACAAGTTCAGCGGCGTGAACGGTTGTGCCGCAGCCGTAATTCATTTCCTGCATTTGTTCGGGAATTTTTAATCCTGGCAATTGCAAGGGATTGCTTTGGACGCAGCAAAGTCCGATTTGGGGTGTTTCGGCAACATCACTGTAGAATTTGGCTGCTGTTTCGAGGTAGGTCATTTTTTAGTGTTCTTTAATTGTTAACTGCAGATAGATCACGGGCGCGACGCCGATGCAACGAAGAAGCCCAGAAAGTTTTTGTTAGGTGGCAAATTCGACTTTTTGTTCGGATTTGGGCGGATTTTCGGGTTCGGAAACAGTTGTTTCGGGAGGGGCTAATTCGCTGGTTGGCTGGCTAGGAGTTTCAGCGGCAACTGGTGGCGTTGGCGGTACAAGATTGGGAGACTCTTCTGGTATCGCGGGAGCGACTACTTTTGGTACTGGAGCTTTTCCTGTTATTTCTGGCAGGGTTGGTGGCTCTGAAAAATTAGCAGGTTGCGGTTCTTCACGCAAGAAGTTGCGGAACCGATTGTAGTATCCTTTATATTCCTGTTTTTTTGTTTGGGGAGATGCTGTTGGGGTCGGTTCTATTACTTGAACTGGTTCTACAGTTTTCGGGAT
This sequence comes from Microcoleus sp. Pol10D4, assembly GCF_036701555.1. Taxonomy (NCBI): domain Bacteria; kingdom Bacillati; phylum Cyanobacteriota; class Cyanophyceae; order Oscillatoriales; family Microcoleaceae; genus Microcoleus; species Microcoleus sp. Pol10D4. The sequence continues at coordinate 40,458 of NZ_JAUBRA010000024.1, read as the reverse complement.
TTCTAACTGTGGAGTTGCTACCGGTGTCGGTTCTATTACTTGAACTGGTTCTACAGTTTTCGGCGCTTCGAGTTGAGGGGTTGCTGTCGGTGTCGGTTCTATTTCTTGAATTGGTTCTACAATTTTCGGCGCTTCGAGTTGGGGGGTTGCTGTTGGTGTCGGTTCTATTTCTTGAATGGGAGGAACTTCGGGAGCGACTGTTGGCTCTAAGCTGGGTTCGGTAACAGGGGTTTCTGGAACCGCTGGTGAGGGTTGGACAACTGGTGTTTTTTCTAATGCAGGTGTCGGTGTCGGTTCGGGGGTTGGGGTTGGTGTCGGATCGGGGGCTTGGTAGGTGCGATCGACTATACCGCGAGTTTCTGCTGCTGTTAGTTCGCCCCGCACTAATTTTGAAAGAGGATCTTGACCGAGCGGTTGGAAAATGATCAGTCTGACTGTATTATTAAAGGCGTTTTTGACGATATTTCCCCGTTCGTCAATTAATTCTAGCTGTACCCAGTTTTTCCCTGGTTTAAATCCTTTAAGGTATATAGGTTGCCACTGGTCGATCGCAAAGCTTTGGCCGTTGACTGTGGCTCGAATTTTCCAATCGAGTATTTCATCTTGGGAATTTTCTTGCGCCACTTCGTGCGGAGGGGCATTTGTCAAGTAAAAGTCGAGCAGGATGGGTTCTGCCCCATAGCTGCCTTGGGGGCTGTTGTACGTTAATAGGGGCAATGTTCGATCGGGATTATTGTCGTCTGTTTTGGTAAAAACGTGAAAGGTGGTTTGAGCTGCGGCACCTTCGTTTTTAAAGCTTTCTTCCCAAGGGCGGGCGGCGAACACCTGCAGGGTATGGGTTCCGGGTTCTAAGTCGGAGAGCGTTAAAGGTTGGTTGATGTCGTAAACTGCTGCATAAGGTTGGTTGTCTAATAAAACTTGCAGATGGGGGCCCAAACCCAAGTTTGCATCTTTGAAAATGGGCAAGTCCTTCACTTGGAACTGAACAGACACATTTATATCCTGAAGCACTTCGTCAGGTTTTGGATTCAAAATACTAATTTGAGGCTGGTAGATTTCTAGAGCCTGACGCAGTTGTTGGATGGCTTCTGGGGGAGAAACCTCTGAGATTCTGTTTACTGGGGCGGTAGCTGAGCCGCTCTTGTTCCCTGATTTGGGCAATTCGGGATGGCCGGCGCCACAACTTGCTAAACCCAAAATTAATACTGCTACTGCGAACAATGCCAGCAGCCTGCCCACAACCGTTCTGTGCCAATTGATCCCAATCACGCAACGATACTCCTAGAAGCCTTCTCATAGGGAACTATAGCCCAAAAATGAATTTAGTATTGGGGAATTCTACCTCATGAATTCCAAAGCCGCGTAGGAACCCGGATTGAGGCAGCAGCGGGCAACCCATCCTCTCCCACTCTTAATTCCCGCAGCCTTTTTCCAAAACATATATCTACAAATGAGTAATCCTAAATTACCTTATCTTTGAGTTTTGTAAAGTTAATGGCAGTACCCCTTGACTTTTTCGAGGGACTGTGGGATTTAAAGGCGTTATTACATCAAGAATTGAGCCTTTTTTAAGTATTGTTAACAAGCGATTAATACTTCTCTAGCAAGCTTATAATTCATAAAACTCCCTCAAAAGAAGCAGCCGTATCAAGTCTGAATCAAGGACGCGATCGGCGGCTGCAGATAGCGAGAAGAGTTAGCAGTACCCAGTCACATTGTTAGCGACACTGGGAAACTGGCTTCTTCACAGAAGCAAAATGCTTGGGGAGACGATGCACCTGCGTCTAGCTCTGCAAAGAGTAAAGTGCAGTGAAGTGTCGGCTTTTTCGAGAATCCCCCGCCTAATCAAGCGTGGGGAGTGTCCGGTACAGTGTTCAGTTCTCGTTCCTTGTCTTACCGAGAGGAGAGTCTTCATGACCATTAGTCCTCCAGAGCGAGAGGTAAAAGCTAGGGTAGTAGTCGATAAAAATCCGGTTCCAACTTCTTTCGAGAAGTGGTCAAAACCCGGTCATTTTGATCGCACTCTAGCTAAGGGGCCAAAAACCACCACTTGGATTTGGAACCTCCACGCTAACGCTCACGACTTTGACAGTCATACAAGTGACTTAGAAGACGTTTCGCGCAAAATCTTTAGCGCTCACTTCGGCCACTTGGCAGTAATCTTCGTATGGTTGAGCGGCGCATATTTCCACGGCGCTAAATTTTCCAATTACGAAGCTTGGCTGACAAATCCTACAGCCATCAAGCCCAGCGCTCAAGTGGTCTGGCCGATTTTTGGTCAAGAAATTTTAAATGCAGATGTAGGCGGCGGCTTTCACGGGATTCAGATCACCTCTGGTCTATTCCAATTGTGGCGCGCCAACGGCATCACTAACTCATACCAGCTATATTGCACTGCGATCGGCGCCCTGGTAATGGCAGCTTTGATGCTGTTTGCCGGTTGGTTCCACTATCACGTCCGCGCTCCGAAACTGGAATGGTTCCAGAACGTGGAATCGATGATGAACCACCACTTGGCAGTTTTGTTAGGCTGCGGGTGCTTGGGCTTCGCAGGACAACAAATTCACGTTGCTCTGCCGATCAATGCTTGCATGGACGCGATCGATGCAGGTGCACCGCTGACAGTCGGCGGTAAGCTGATCAAAACAGTTGCCGACATCCCCCTGCCGCACGAGTGGATTTTGACACCGGGCTTGATGGCTGACATCTACCCGAGTTTCGCTAAAGGTTTAACCCCCTTCTTCACCCTCAACTGGGGCGCATATACAGACTTCCTGACCTTCAAAGGCGGTCTGAACCCCACCACAGGCGGTTTGTGGCTGACTGATACAGCACACCACCACTTAGCTTTGGCAGTGCTATTCATCGTCGCTGGTCATATGTACCGGACGAACTGGGGCATCGGCCACAGCATGAAAGAAATCCTAGAGAACCACAAAGGCCCCTTCACTGGTGAAGGTCACAAAGGTCTCTACGAAATCCTGACTAATTCTTGGCACGCGCAACTGTCGATTAACTTGGCACTGATGGGCTCTTTGAGCATCATCGTAGCCCAACATATGTACGCGATGCCTCCCTATCCGTACATCGCGACCGACTACCCGACTCAGCTATCCCTGTTCACCCACCACATGTGGATTGGCGGATTCCTGATTGTTGGAGCAGCCGCTCACGGAGCAATCTTCATGGTTCGGGATTACGATCCCGCTGGAAATGTCAACAACTTGTTGGATCGCGTGATCCGTCATAGAGATGCGATCATTTCCCACCTGAACTGGGTTTGTATATTCTTGGGCTTCCACAGCTTCGGTTTGTACGTTCACAACGACACGATGCGCGCTTTCGGTCGTCCTCAAGATTTGTTCTCGGATACCGGGATTCAGTTGCGTCCGATATTTGCCCAGTGGGTGCAAAACATCCACGCTTTGGCTCCGGGCACAACAGCGCCTAATGCTACGGAAATCGTTAGCCACGCTTTTGGCGGCGGTGCAGTAGTAGTAGCCGGCAAAGTAGCGATGATGCCGATCGAGTTGGGTACGGCGGATTTCATGATCCACCACATCCACGCTTTCACCATTCACGTTACAGTCCTGATTCTTTTGAAAGGCGTGTTGTTTGCACGCAGTTCTCGCTTGGTTCCTGACAAAGGCAACTTGGGCTTCCGGTTCCCTTGCGACGGCCCCGGCCGTGGCGGCACCTGCCAAGTTTCTGGTTGGGATCACGTGTTCCTAGGCTTGTTCTGGATGTACAACTGCATCTCGATCGTGATTTTCCACTTTAGCTGGAAAATGCAGTCGGACGTGTGGGGAACAGTATCGCCAGACGGCACAATTTCTCACATTACCGGTGGCAACTTCGCACAAAGTGCGATCACGATTAACGGCTGGCTGCGGGACTTCCTTTGGGCGCAAGCTTCTCAGGTCATTCAGTCCTACGGTTCGGCACTGTCGGCCTACGGTTTGATGTTCCTAGCTGGACACTTCGTCTTCGCCTTCAGCTTGATGTTCCTGTTCAGTGGCCGTGGCTACTGGCAAGAACTGATTGAGTCGATTGTTTGGGCTCACAACAAGCTCAAGGTAGCTCCGTCGATTCAGCCTCGCGCTCTGAGCATTATTCAGGGTCGGGCTGTGGGTGTAGCTCACTACCTCCTAGGAGGAATTGTCACTACGTGGGCATTTTTCCTAGCGCGAATCATTTCGGTAGGGTAAACTACCCCTAGGTTTTGGATTCTCGATTTGGGAGGAATCTCAAATCGAGAATCCAAACTCCGAACCGAATCCCTTCAATTTTGTTCAGGATTCAGGATTAATCAAGGCTTATGGCAACGAAATTTCCAAAATTTAGCCAAGACCTTGCCCAAGACCCGACCACACGGCGGATCTGGTACGGGATTGCCACAGCACACGACTTTGAAAGCCACGATGGCATGACCGAAGAAAATCTTTACCAAAAGATTTTTGCTTCTCACTTCGGCCACCTAGCAATCATTTTCTTGTGGACATCGGGCAGCCTGTTCCACGTAGCATGGCAAGGTAACTTTGAACAGTGGATTAAAGACCCTCTAAACGTCCGCCCGATCGCTCACGCGATTTGGGACCCGCAATTCGGCGCTCCTGCTGTAGAAGCTTTCACTCAAGGGGGCGCTTCTAACCCGGTGGATATCTCTTACTCTGGTGTCTACCATTGGTGGTTCACCCAAGGGATTCGGACAAACGCCGACCTGTATCAAGGAGCTATCTTCTTGCTACTACTGGCGGCTGTCTTCCTGTTCGCAGGTTGGTTGCACCTCCAGCCCAAGTACCGCCCCAGCTTGTCTTGGTTCAAAAACGCTGAATCTCGCCTCAACCACCACTTGGCTGGTTTGTTCGGTGTCAGCTCTTTGGCTTGGACTGGTCACATGGTTCACGTTGCTATCCCCGAATCTCGCGGACAGCACGTAGGTTGGGACAACTTCTTGTCTACCCCGCCTCACCCGGCCGGTTTGGCTCCGTTCTTCACTGGTAACTGGGGCGTATACGCCGAGAATCCAGATGCAGCGAGCCATGTCTTCGGTACTTCCGAAGGCGCTGGAACCGCAATTCTGACTTTCTTGGGTGGCTTCCACCCTCAAACAGAATCCCTGTGGCTGACAGACATCGCTCACCACCATTTGGCGATCGCAGTTCTGTTTATCGTTGCCGGTCATATGTACCGGACTAACTTCGGTATCGGTCACAGCATCAAAGAGATGTTGGATTCTAAGGCTGGTTTGGTCGGCGGTAAGAGTGAAGGACAGTTCAACTTGCCTCACCAAGGCTTGTATGAAACCTACAACAACTCGCTGCACTTCCAACTGGCATTTCACCTAGCTGCTTTGGGCGTAATTACCTCCCTGGTAGCACAGCATATGTACGCGATGCCTCCCTACGCTTTCATAGGTAAGGACTTCACGACTCAGGCTGCGCTTTACACCCACCACCAGTACATCGCTGGATTCATCATGGTCGGCGCTTTCGCCCACGGAGCTATCTTCTTGGTGCGGGACTACGATCCTGAAGCAAACAAAGGCAACGTGCTCGATCGCGTGTTGCAGCACAAAGAAGCGATTATCTCTCACTTGAGCTGGGTGTCGCTGTTCTTGGGCTTCCACACTCTCGGCTTGTACGTTCACAATGACGTTGTAGTTGCTTTCGGAACTCCTGAAAAGCAAATCTTGATTGAACCAGTGTTCGCACAGTTCATCCAAGCTGCTCACGGAAAAGCTCTCTACGGCATGGACGTGCTGTTGTCTAACCCTGACAGCATTGCTTCTACCGCTTGGCCCAACTACGGCAACGTATGGCTCCCAGGCTGGTTGGATGCGATTAACAGCGGTACTAATTCTCTGTTCTTGGCGATCGGACCTGGCGATTTCTTGGTTCACCATGCGATCGCACTAGGCTTGCACACCACCACCTTGATCTTGGTCAAGGGCGCTCTGGATGCACGCGGTTCTAAGCTGATGCCGGACAAAAAAGACTTCGGTTATGCTTTCCCTTGCGACGGCCCCGGCCGTGGCGGTACTTGCGACATCTCTGCTTGGGACGCGATGTACCTGTCTGTATTCTGGATGTTGAACACCCTAGCTTGGGTAACGTTCTACTGGCACTGGAAGCACCTGGGCATCTGGCAAGGTAACGTGGCTCAGTTCAATGAGTCTTCTACCTACCTGATGGGCTGGTTCCGCGATTACCTCTGGCTGTATTCTTCTCAGTTGATCAACGGTTACAACCCGTATGGTACTAACAACTTGTCAGTCTGGGCTTGGATGTTCTTATTCGGACACCTTGTTTGGGCAACTGGTTTCATGTTCCTGATCTCTTGGAGAGGTTACTGGCAAGAGTTGATCGAGACTTTGGTTTGGGCTCACGAGCGCACTCCTTTGGCTAACTTGGTTCGCTGGAAAGACAAGCCTGTTGCTTTGTCGATCGTCCAAGGTCGTTTGGTTGGCTTAGTTCACTTTACTGTGGGCAACGTCCTCACTTACGCGGCCTTTGTAATTGCCTCGACGGCCGGGAAATTCGGGTAACTCTGAACTCTGGTTTCTAGGTAATTAAATGAAATCCCCTGCCTTCTGGCGGGGGATTTTTTTGTATATTTCTGTAAGGAATTACCGCATAGGAAACAGTGGTATAAAGAAGAGAAGGCATCATATATTCATGTTCCTATTATCGTGTCTCAATTATTCAACCGCATCCCTGGACGAACCTATTTATTACTAGCAATCATTATTTTTGCTGCCTCTAACTCTGTCATTCGCAAACTGACCGATTTAGGAGCCCAGAACGCAATCGACGGCAGAAATGTGATTTCACTTTGTAATGTTTTATTTGTAGGGAATCTCTGCGCCTTAGCAGTTTTATTCCTGGTTTATCGCCAGCAATGTACGGTGCAAAATTTCCGATCGATTCCCAGTAAAACATGGTGGGGATTGATCGGAATTTCTTTGCTCTCTGGGGCATTGGCTCCAGCCTTAACTTTTATGGCGTTGGATTTAACCGCTGTCAATAATGTGGTACTGATTGGACGCATCGAGCCGCCTCTGATTTTAGCGCTGTCCATTCTAATTTTGGGCGATCGCGTCAATCTTTGGGTGATTGCGGGGGCGATGGTTTCGTTTGTCGGTGTTGCACTGACTATTTTATTGCAAGCACCGACTACCGATATGATGGGCATGGGCGGATTGACGATCGGCCGAGGCGAATTCATGGCAGCATCCGGGGCGATCGCGTTAGCTATTTCGACGATTATTAGTAAAGTCACGCTCAAGCAAATTCCGTTAGGATTGTTCTCTATTATCAGAACAACACTGGGAACAGTTGTTTTCTTTATTGCCGTTTTAATCTTATATACTCCCACCCACTTTATCGATGTTTTTGCGCCCTTCCTCTGGCAGTGGATGCTCGTCTATGGTGCGATTATTGTTGTTGGCGGACAACTGTGCTGGTTTACCGGACTAAAAACGACGGGCGCTGCAGATGTATCCCTCGCCAGTTCGTTTAGTCCGATCGCCGGGATTTTAACCGCCTATTTGATTTTATCGGAAACGCCAACCACAGCTCAATACATCGGCGGCAGCATCATTTTAATCGGGATCGTTCTCAATCAAATTGGCGTTTTTCGCAAGCAAACCCAATCCGCGCCTCAACCTCCTGTAAGTCCGGCAAAAGAGATGGATCTGGAAGTGGGATTCAAAGGCATTTAATGGTTACTACCCAGCTTTAGTTCAGGGGCGATCGAGTCAAAATTTAAAAGGGATTGGAACATACTACAGATTCTTAGTTACAATAAGTAACCCTAGAAGTTGATATTCGCAACAGTCCGATTAATGTTCGTCGGCGGGAGAATGCGAAGCGGTTGGCTGAGTCTGTCAAGCAGAAATAAAAGTGCGATCGATCCTTTAAACCTCTTTTTGCGTAATAATAGAGAAAAGCCTGAGTCTTCAACATGGTTCAACTGTCTTCTGACTGGAATAATGAGGCTTATGTGTCTCTGCATCTGGTTCAGACCATGCTAGAGATGACGGGTTTGCCTCGCAAGAGTAGTTATTCTCACTGGATTCCTGAGTTTAAGGTGAAAGTACCTAGGCTAACTGCCAACGCTCTGATAGTTTGGACTCAAAAAGAAGTTGATTTCTTAGTAGAAGACGTGAGCCGGTATATTAACTTTCTGGTTGAAATTAAGACAGCTAAAACTAGACTTGATGAAGCAGCTCGCACTCAGTTAGGAACGTATCTGAAATACTCTCATACAAGATTTGGGATACTAATTGACCCATTTTCAGTAGAGATTTACGAATATACACAAGGGTCAGCGACTCTAAAGTGCAAGCACAATATAGAAAACCCAGAACAAGTTCAACCAGTAGCAAATTTCGTTAGAAATTTTTTGGATACAGTTAAAATGCGTACAATTGCAATTTACACAGCTAAGGGTGGAGTTGGCAAAACCACCTTAGTCGTTAACATAGCTTATGAATTAGCCAAAATGGGTAATAGAGTTTTAGTTGTTGACTTGGATGATCAAGCTAATGCTAGTTTATCTTTAGGAGTTAATAAAGCTGATGAGTTAGATAATGCTACAAATTTGAAAGAGTTTGTCACAATTTTGGAGTCCTTTAAAGAGCGAAAAGAACTCATTGAATTTTTAGAATACTACTCAGCCAATTTGAGCTATAAGGAATGTATTCAGCCTTCATCTTTAAATAAAATTATCAGTATTGCTAATGCTACAAAGGGAAGAATAGATGTTATTCCAAGCAGTTACAAAACGACAGACAGTAACATTTTAAGATTAGGTGCTTTTTCGCATAAAAAACTTGACAATGCCCTTTGGAAATCAGGTTTGTCAAACGATTATGACTATGTAGTTATTGATACGCCCCCTAGTTTTACTGCTGTTACTCAGAATGGTCTCATTGCTGCTCAGTATGTCATTATACCTTCGCAAATGGAGTATCTCTCAGTATATGCAATTAGGAAACCCATAAAAGAGGCAAAAGAAATTCAAGACAATACCAATGGTACGAGAGGCAATATCTTAGGAATAGTTCCTATGATGGTTGAAAATGTCAAGCTACACACTACTATAAAAGCTTTAGTTTCTAAGATATTCCGAGATATTCCTCTTCTTCCAGAGATAAAGCGAGCTACCGCTGTTGGTCAAGCTTCTCATGCTCGCCAACCTCTTTCTTTATTTGCTGAGCAGAATAAAGCAGCGAGTAGTGTAGCAACACAATTTTCAACTTTGACCGAACAAATCGTCAAACAAATAGATCACTTAGAAAGGAATAGCAGTAAGTAACATGGTCAACTTTTACAAAAAACTTGAGAGCCAACCTGCTCTTTTATTCTTAAATCAGATAGAAGTTTCTCAAGAAAAGTCAGGCACTTCAACCTCACTCCTCAAAAAAATTTCCCAATCTGTTAGAGATTGGAACTTTAACCTGTCTCTGCCTATTGTTTGTCTCACCGATGAAGAAGATCAATACCATTTACTCACAGGTTTACCGATTTATGAAGCAACTAAGGAAGCTAATCTAATCAGGCTGTGGGTGTTTGTGATTGCGACCAAACAACCAGAAGCAGAAAAGGCTATTGAACAAGCTGTTTTGCAGTCAAAGCTGAACGAAAGAGTTGTTGAGCCTCAAGACGTTACAGATTTCTTGGATTTCATTAACAATCCCCAATCTGACCTTACCTCAATCCCTGGAGTTAAAGATGGATACGCAAAGCTGATCCGCGATAAGCGTGTTTACAGTTCTCTGGAAGATATGCAGAAAAAACTAGGTGCTAAGCGGGGCTTAAATTGGCTAAGAGCATACAAGCAATCAAAAAGCTAACTCGCCAGTTATTGAAGTTTTGAGAAGTGCGATCGCCCCGAACCTCACTTCACCAAAATGGCGATCGACCTCATCGCCTCAAATTTCACCATTCACCTGCATCTGATGCGCCTGATCAGCCAATTCTTGCAAGCGCTTTTCGTCCAACTCGTCGATCGCCAGCATCCCGACATAGATGATTTCCTTCAGCGTTAGCCGGGTTGCTAGCGCCTTTTTCTGCACAAGTTCCTTAATTATGGGGCTGACTCCAATGGCGGTACTGGCTCTAGTCACAAAACTAACCGGAGATTAACAACTTTGACTAAATCTTAGCACCTTTAAGCTGAGCTTTTATCTGCGATGCAAAATGCTTAAGCGCGTCTTGACAAGACGAAACAAAAAAGTTTATAGTAGAAACGTGGAAAGGTCGATCGACCTACTCCTCTAAAATCTCCACCAAATCCTCAATCATAATATCGAAAATGCGAGCCAGCCTGTGCAAGTAGGCAAAATTAACGGTTGTCATGCCTTGACATTGGGCGTAGTTTCTAATGGTGCTGTAACCAACACCCGATCGATCTGAAACTTCCTTAAGTGTCCAGCCGTTCTGGTCTGCAAACTCCCGAATCCGCAACCTCACCAAGCCTTTGCTCATACTTACTTGACAAATGACAATCTGCTGTCGTTTAATATTAGATATCTGAAAAAGCGATCGCCTCACGTCTGGACAACTAAGGGCGATCGCCTTCAAAAATTAAATAGACAGTTACTAGCTGTCTACCAGCAATGATAGCATCATCCCAGCTAAAATCAAGCACCCTCACCTGCTCAAAAATTCTCCACAAATCGCCAATCCTGCATCCGCTGGCGAGATTCGTTACCGAAGAAACAGTGGCCATGCTGTTCAATATCGCAGCAGATGAGATTTACCGCATCGAATGCTGCCGCTACATGGTTTACGTGCACGCCAAAGGCATCAGCCGCTTTGTCAGCTACGCCGATTTTCCCCCTATTTTAGAAGTACAGCCGATCGCACTTCAAGATTTTGGCAGATGGTACAAACGCTGGAAAAGCAAGCAAGCACCAGCATTTTGGACGAAATTCTACACATATAAGTTCAAAAAAGCTGTTTCAGTTGATAGCTTGCTGGAGTGGGGCCAATTGGTAGCTACTGTTAAATCGGTCATTTCTGGAACCGCGCTGCAACAGCTACGAGATGTCTATGCCCAAGAAAAAAATTTGATGGATAAATTTTAAAGTGCGATCGACTTAATCCTACTTGAACTTTCAATTAAATTTTAAAACACTTCATCCTCGATTCCCAGCCACCATTCCCCCAGATTCATTAAATCTTTGTGAAGGTCTGTAAGTTCTGTCATATACTCTTCAGCAGAAATCTCCGATCGCCTTTCTTGCAATTTTTTTAGTCGCAGTTGCACCAACAGCCAAGGTTTGGAAATCCCATCGGTTGCTTCGATATATTTGGCTAGCTCTTTGCTGTCCATAGTTATTGGGGAATGGGGCATAGGGCATAGGGCATAGGGCATTGGACATTGGACAATTTTACATTTTAGATTTTAGATCAATTAGTAATTTTAATCTAAAATCGGATGGGGCATAGTAATCGGTAATCATTAGGAGTTTTTGCAATAACAAATTTCCGATTACTATGCCCCATTCCCAATGCCCGATGACTACCTATAATCTGAAGTCTGAATGTTCTTCAACTTCGCTGCGTATTTCATGCCGTATTCCGGGCGGCAGAAGCGATCGATCTGAGACTCGAAAAACGCCCGATTCGCCTTCAAATGCTTCGGATTTGGATCGTCCAAAGGATACAGTAGGGCAACCCGCAAAGCTTGAATCACCCCCGAAGTAACGCAGTACATCGATCGCTGGAACGTTACGCCAATTTGATTTAGAATATCATCCTCGCCGCGACACCGCTGTTTGTAGAAATCCATCAAATAAGGCGGCAGGAAGTGCAGCATATCTTGTGCTAGCAAAGTCGGCGGAATTCCGGCAGTACCTACTGGGAATTTATCTGCATACAAAACTCCGTAGTGGAAGTCTTTTTGATCGTCGGGAACTTCCTTGGCTTGCGCGTTGTACGATTTGGTTCCCCGGAACGGCGAAGTGCGGTAAAATATAGCTTCTACATAAGGTAGCGCTGCTTCGTACAGCCAAGTGAAACCTTTAGATTTCGGGATTATTTCGTAGGTTTCCCCGTCGATGACAACGTGGTGGTAAATCGGGCGACCGGCGATCGCAAATATGCCATTTGTGATGAAATCCATCGCCTGCGGGACTGTGGTAACTTTGCCTTCGTCGTACAAGTCGGAAACTTCAAAAAACACCGGGGCCATTACTTCCCAAAACAAGCCGAGATTGCTGTAATAAGACATTTGGCGGCACTGTTCTAAAAACAAATCCGGGAATGCTTTGTGCAGCGCCAGCATGAACGGATCTTTTTTGAAGTAAGCTTTAATGGCGCGATCGGCATTAGCTTTGTATTCGTCGGTGTCGAGATAAGGGTCAAATTGATTGACGGGAACGTACATCCCCCGGTGCCAAAGCATCGACCTCATGACCTCTTCGGCAAATTCCATGTTAATGCGATCGTGCCACAAATGGTGCATAAATCGAGGAAGTTTACCAGTTTCTCCCTTTTCCATGAACTCCAAAAGTTCCGGGTGAACGCTTCCAGTACCGCGCCAGATTCGCAAATCTGCACCGTCGCCTGCATAGTGATTTTGCAAGTCTAAATACTCTTGGGGTAAAAAGTATTTAAAGAAAGGAAGCGGGTGTAAAAATACTCGTTCGGCGATGTAGAGCAAATCCCGCCAGTAAAAGTCCATCGGCACCGCGTAAGCTTTCCAGATAGCGATGATTTGCATCAGATTTTCCGGCGTATCTGGAATCATCGCCCCACCAGCTTCCAGCCTGTGAATTACTTCGGCAAATTCGTGTTTTGAAGGGGGTAGTTTAGTTGCTGGTTTATTAGGGGTTTGTACCATTGTTTCTTCCTTTGATTGAGTGAATCTAAATATTTTGAAGTATTGCAAAAAGCTGCGATTCTTTAACGTCCAGGCTAGAGCCGGGGAACCGATATCCAGGCCGGCGAGCCGGAAAATTGGAGGCAGAGCCTCCGGACTTGCGTTCCCAGGTAGAGCCTGGAAACGAGTAGATTCTTAGTCTGCGGAGGCGGACTTCGTTTGTGTAGACGCGATTTCAAGATCCGAGTGTTCTAGGCGATAGCTAATAGCAACTTGGGTATTTCTGTCAGCCGGCAGAGTAGCAACGATCGCATTTGTAGTCGATTCGCTCCACTTGAGCAGCCAAGCAGGTTGAATTCCCAACACGAAAATGATGCCCGCCAAAACCAGCGCCGGCATATTTTCAGCAAACGTAACTGCAGGGTAGTAAGCCGTGGCATTGTCCAACTTTCCAAAACAGGTGCGGTTGAGCAGAATCACAAAGTAAACTGCTGTTAAACCAGAAGCTAAAATGCAGAGTAAAGTTGGAATTGGAAAGATCGAGAAACTGCCTTGAAACACTAAAAACTCGGCAATAAAACCCACCAAACCAGGAATTCCGGCGCTTGCCATGCCGCCCAAAACTAACAGGGAACTGGCAGTGGGTAAACCCCGCATCGGGTTCATCAAACCGTTGAGCACGTCCAAATCCCGCGTGCCAACTTTGGTTTCGATGATGCCTACCAAATAAAATAGCAAAGCTAAAATCAAGCCGTGGCTTACCATTTGCCCGACAGCACCGATTAAGGCGAGTTTCGTGCCGGCGGCGCAAGCAACGAGGATGTAGCCCATATGCCCGATCGAACTATAGGCTACCATGCGTTTGATGTCTTTTTGGGCGATCGCGCTCAAAGCCCCGTACATCACGCTCACAGTCCCGATAATCGCTAAACCGGGAGCTATAATCGACCAAGTTTCGGGAAACATCTGCAAGCCAAACCGCACTAAACCGTAAGTTCCCAACTTCGCCAGAATCCCTCCCAGCAAAATTGCTGTTGCTGGCGAAGCTTCGACGTAAGCATCTGGTAGCCAAGTGTGCAGCGGCACTAAAGGAATTTTAATTCCCAACCCAATTAGCAAAATTGTTAGCAAGATTAACTGCACATTTCTCGGCAATTCTTGAGTGGTAATCGCACTGTAATCGAAATTTAAAGAACCACTCAGCCAAGCCACACCCAAAAATGCTGCCAGCACTAAAAGTCCCGAAACTGCCGTGTAGATCAAAAACTTCATGGCAGCGTATTCCCGCTGCTTTCCGCCCCAAATCGCAATCAACAGGTAAAAAGGAATTAATTCTACTTCATAAAACAGTACAAACAGCAGCAAATTTTGAGACATCAAAGCTCCGGCAACACCCGCATTGATTAGCAAAATCAAAGCGTAGTAAAGCTGGGGGCGCTCCATCTTTTCGCCAGTGCCATAAATGACTAATAGCGTTAGCAAAGCACTTAAAACCAGCAGCGGCAACGACAAGCCGTCAATGCCTAAGTTGTAGCTCAAACCTAATTGTGGAATCCAAGGCAAATATTCTTGAAATTGCAGTCCGGAATTGGTTGTATCGAATTGAGTCAACAGCCAGATATTCAAAATGAAAATAGCAGAAGCAAAAGCCGAGGCTATTGAACGCAGGCGCATCCCATTGATATTTCCGGGCAGGAACCCGACTACCGCAGCGCCCAACGTGGGCAACCAGAGCAAGGCACTAAGCATAATGTGTCAAGAGTAAAGAGTAAAGAGTAAAGAATCAATTTTTCTGGTTTTTGTGTTTGATAATTTCAGTCCTGAACGCAAAGGACACAGGTGGTAAGGTGCGTCCGCTCGCCAAACCCTCGCTAATCCATCTATAACTCGGTATGACGCACCCTACAAGTCGTCGTCTGCCTGGGGCTTTGAGCCTGAATTTGAGAGTTTAGATGTTAACTTTTCCCAAATTATCAATCCCAAATTGCATCACGGCACAGTAACCATACTGACTGCACCCGTGTCTAAATCGTAGTATCCACCAACAACTTTCAGTTTACCCTCTTGAATTAACTGAGAGATAACTGGAGACTCTTTCAACCTCTGAGCTTGCAGAATAACATTCGCTTTGACGGCATTTTCTACATTATCGCCCGGTTGGTTTTTCGAGCTTTCTACAGCCGGCTTAATGGCATTGGTCAAACTGCCAATTTGACCGGGAAGTTCACCTCCTTTGATGGTTGCGGTTACCGCACCGCACCTTTCATGTCCGACTACCATAAGCACTTTTGCTCCCAGTACCAGCGTGCCAAATTCCAGGCTACCCTTTTCTTCTGGGGTAACCACATTTCCGGCCACGCGACAGACAAATAAATCTCCAATTCCTTGATCGAAGATAATTTCCGAAGGAAAGCGGGAATCTGCACAGCCGAGAATACAAGCAAAGGGTTTTTGAGTTTGGGCAACTTCGGTGATGCGCGCAAAGTCTTGGTGGGGATTTTGGCGTTTTCTGTCAACAAACCGCTTGTTCCCGTCCATTAACTTTTGCAGAGCAGCATCGGGAGTCGAGTCATTTTGAGCAATTGCCGATTCGGGTGCAGCCAACTCAGCGCCTGCTCGTGCTGCGAGTATCCCTGTACCAATCGCACCTGCGACAAATTTGAGGGAATTGCGCCGGGAAAGATTCAATTTGTCGTTATTTTGGTTCATTTGTGCTGCCTGGAGTTGGAAATCTTTGTTCAAGACTTCATATTTTTAAGATTTTAGATTAAAACTGTAACCTAAAATCTTAAAAATTATATCTCTTTACCCGCCTACAATCAGCGACAGGCGAGCTAGCAGCGGCCAGCTTATCAGCAGTCCCAAAAGCGCCACGCCGAACAGAATTGTCAGGGCGTAAAACTGAGTTTGACCGTTAACGTTGTATTTGAGGCTTTGCCCGCTGAAAACAGTTGCAAAACCGATTAAATTCACGAATCCGTCAACAATATTGCGATCGACCCAGGAGATAAATTGAGCAACTAAACCAACTGCAAATATCACTGTCACCCGGTACAGTTTGGCGGTGTAAAAGTCGTAGGCAAAAAAGTCTTGCAGGCCTTGAGAACCAATTCGCACCGGTTTTTCCCATTTCTCGTTCAGGTAAACAAATGCTCCTGCACCGATGCCGATCGTCGTTGACAAAACTAGCAGTCCACTTGCGGTATAATTCAAACTTGCCCCAGGCAATAAATGCCACGCAGCCAGCAAGTGCGGAACGTGCAAAGTAAAGCCCATCAAAACAGTCATCGGCAAGATAAAAGGCCAGTGAACTTCCGGCGAACGTTCGGTCATTTGCTTTGGTTTGCCCCCGAAAACTAAACCGAAGACGCGCACCAAGCCAAAAGCAGTGACGGCGTTTACAAACAGCACTATTCCTAACAAGAAAGGGTGAGCTGCCCAAAGCCCGGATGTGAAGTCTTCTAAAGCCCAGAAACAGCCGAAGGGCGGCAGTCCCAGCAATCCAGCGCTACCGACAATAAACGATATGGCCGATATCGGCCGCTTTCTCCACAAACCGCCGAGAGCTCGGACATCCTGAGTGATGCTGTTCCAAACTACCGAACCGATGCTCATCACCAGCAAACCCATTGCCAAGCTGTAGGCAAATATCAATGTCAGGGCTGTCTGGGCTTGCCCGGTGCCGACGGCGATAAATACTAAGCCCATGTAAGAGCTGACTATATAGGAAAGCGTGCGCTTGATGTCGATTTGGGCGATCGCAATTAATGAAGCACCAACCGCCGTCGCAGCGCCTACAATAATAGTTGTCTTCACGCCCACGGGCGACAAAGCAATCACCGGCTGCAACTTAATCAATATCCAAGCACCAGTTTCGACAACTACGGTGTTCCGCAAAATCGTCGCCGGCAGCGGGCCTTCCATCGCCTCATCCAGCCACAGGTGCAAGGGAAACTGAGCGCACTTACCCATCGGCCCGGCAATCAAAGCTAAGCTCAACAGCGTCGCTACAGTAGGGTCAAGCTTTGCAGTCTGAGCCCAAACAGCCAACTCGTCAAAATTCCAAGTTCCAGCCAGTGGAAGAATTGCGACTACTCCCATCAGCAGGAATAAGTCTCCCACCCGCTTGGTTAAGAAAGCGTCGCGGGCTCCTGTCACCACCAAAGACTGATTGAACCACAGCCCGACTAGCAGGTAAGTACCCAAAGTCAGAACTTCCAAAATCATGTAGCTGAAGAACAGGGAATTGCACAGTACCAAGCCGCACATCCCGGCTTCAAACAGCCCCATCAGCGAAAAGAAACGAGCCCAGCCCCAGTCCATTTCCATGTAACCGAAAGCATAAATCTGCGCCAGCAAGTTCAGTCCGGTAATCAAAACTGTCGCCCCGACGGTGACAGCAGAGATTTCTACGGGAATGGTTAAGTCTAAACCTGCTACATTCAGCCAGGGAATCAACTGGTGTTGGGCCGGTTGGTTCCAGATAGCTGTGAGGGCGATGACGCCGTGTAGGAAAGCGAACAAGGTTAATATGGCGTTCACGTAACCGGATGGTCTTGGCCCCGTGCGGCGGGTAACTGCTGGAAACCACAGCATCGACAGAACTCCGCCGATAAGTGGATAGCAAGGTATAAACCAAACGGTCTGGAGTAAGATTTGAGCCATTGGCATTACCTGTAAAGGTTACAAAAATTTAAAATTCTGAGAATAATTACGATCGCGCCAACGACAGCACTGAAAAGCCAGAAGGCAGAATTAGAGGCTATTTTGGCGTCAGTATTCGAGTTACTCGTTGTTTTGAGACTAGGCGGGAAGAATAGACTTATTAATTTTATATTAAGTATTGCGTTAAATTTTCATATTTCTGATTCAGCATACTTATCTATACCGATAACCTCTACTTATAGGTATATAGAGGGGCGGATTGTGTACAAACGAATATTTGTGGATCGCAAGTGCGATCAAACAATAATTTATTGCTCTAAAATATTAAAACCTATTAAAACCGCTCAATCTGCCAAGCTGATTCGGGAAGTTTGGCTTGGCGCTGTCCGATCGCCCTTGCCCTAACATTCAAAAGACCGATCGGCGTATTAAACAAATCTACCATATCGGATCGGCTGCTCGCACTTTTGGCAGCAGCAACCGGAAATTCCTTGAACAGCCACCTAGCCAGCCGGTAAAAATATTCCCCTGTTGTGAATTCTCGCATCAAATCGACACCGTAGAGTTCGTGCAAATATTTATTAGATTCGCCGTACCGATACCATTGACTTTGCAACTGTTTTATTGTAGAACGGTGGCGGTGTCGGACGATCGCATTTTCGGCAAAATACATTTTATAGGATGTTTCCCGCAAAATCCGCCAGCATAAGTCAGCATCGCCGCCGCTGGTGAGGTAAGGGCGAAATAATCCTATTTGTTGTAAAACTAGCCTCCGTACAGCTAAATTGGCGGTTTGGCCGTAAGCACAAAAAGGGTGAGCGAGAGTATGTTTTTGAGATAAAGTATTTTCGCGATCGGCGTGTTGTTCTAAGATAGTTTTACCGGGCAATGCGAGTATTTCCCCAGCGCTAATTCCTACTTCTAAGTCAACAAATGGCTTAACTAAATTTTCCAGCCAGTCAGATTCCGGGCGACAGTCTGCATCGGTAAATGCAATGATTTCGCCTGTTGATGCGCGAATTCCTTGATTGCGGGCGGCGTAGGAACTTTGAATTTGGTTTTCGGTGAGGTGGCGAATGGTTATCTGATCCAACTTAGCTGCTGTTTCGAGGATTGCTAAAGTGCGATCGCGACTGTTGTTGTCTACTAAGAGATATTCTACACTGTCGATCGGATAAGTTTGCGATCGCAGGCACTCGATCAACTCCGGCAAATCCATCTCGCCGTTGTAAACAGGCACAACCACCGAAACTTGAGGTAAAAACCCATCACTGTTCATTAGCCCTCTATGCAGCTTTTTGAGTCAATTAGGAGTAAAGTCATTATTACTAACAAGTTTTATGGCAACTTAACTTATCGAATAATGTCTACTTCTGTGCCTTTCTCCACAAACTGATACAACTCCTCAACATCCTTATTTTCAAGCGAGTGGAACAGGCCGGAAAGCCAGTTTTTTGAGTTAGTTTTTGAGCCTGAAACGGGCAAGATGCCCGTTCCACAACTGCATTGAGTTCCTGTAGAACGGGCATCTTATTTGTTTTTGAACATTGCACAAAATATCTCTTGCATCCCCTGCACAATCCGTTACCGTTACCAAATCCGCTGTTAACTGTTGCTAGTAAACATCAAAATCATTAACACTAACGCCCCGTTAGTTAAATAAAAGATCCCAACAACCTGAGTTTCCAACCAGCCGCACAACTCTAAATGATGGTGCAGTGGAGCCATTCTTAACAGACGCTTGCCGATTCCATCAGGCCCTTTTGTAGCTTTGTAATAACCTACTTGAGCAATTACTGACAGCGTTTCAATAAAGAAAATCCCGCTGATAATTAATAATATCCAAAGGCTATTTGTTAATAAAGCTACTGCACCCAACGCACCGCCCAAAGCTAAAGCACCTGTATCGCCCATAAACACCTTGGCTGGATTGCGGTTGTGTGCTAAGAAACCGAAACAACTGCCGCTGATGCAAGCGCAAAATATCATTAATTCTGGCGAAGTTGACGCTACAGATGCGCCCAATCCCAAAAGTGCGATCGCCCCCAAACCGCCCATCAACCCGTCAACACCATCGGTAAGATTAGTAGCATTGCTTTCGGCAACTAGCACAAAACAAGCCAGCGGCCAGAACAGCAAACCTAATGGCAATACCCAACCGAAAGGCAAAGCAACATTCGTATAAATTGCAGGTTGATGAAACATCAGCCACAGACAAAATAGAGCAGCAAAACTTATTTGCAAAGCCAATTTCATCCGAGGTGAAATACCTTTGTTCGACTTGCGTCGCAGAATTTGCCAGTCATCAATCCAGCCAATGAAACCGTAAGCTAGAGTTAAAGCCGATACGGCAACAACATCTGAGTTAAACTTAGACCAAAGTAAAGCGACTGCTACCCCTGCGGGTATAAAAAAGATGCCTCCCATTGTCGGCGTTCCCGCTTTTTTCAAATGGGCTTGGGGGCCGTCTTCGCGAATAATTTGTCCTGCTTTTAGTTGCTGGAGTACGGGCACAACTGCATAGCCCAACCCCGACGCAACTAAAGCACAAACAACTAGCGGCATAAATAGCGATGTAGGTAAATTCAAAAATCTACCCGCTACTACATCTAAACCGATCGCTACAGTGCCGAGCCCCAAACCCAGCAGCAGGAATAAATTCTTGCCTGTAAGTTTGAAAGGCAGACTAAAAGGGATTTTCTCATCCAAAAAGTTATCCATAACACTCCTCACCACACACTATTTGAGAATAAGCAATTGACAATGGGGAATAGGGTGCGATACAGGAGATTGAGAAATCTCTGAGTTTTTCTTCCCTGTTTCCGGTTGATTTCTTCACCCTTCTACCCGTTATTCTTCGCCTACACTCACATCCTCTTCTACTTCCTCTTCTAAATCATCGTAAGGACTGTCGTCAACTGCCATCAGTTCAGAAATTTCTTCTTCGTGCAGATAGTCGGGTTCTTGGACATCCCTTGCTAACAGGCGATTGTTAGATTCCAACCAGTCTAAAAGAGAAGATTGCTGTTTTAATGGAATTACATCCGCAGGTAAGTGGCGAGGAATTTGACGCAGAGATGGGTTGTACATGATTATCGGTTTTTAAAGACAAAGACGCGATCGAGTAGAGGTAACGTTTTGCCGACGAACTGCTCCTTTGATCAAGCACTTGCAAATCGGGCATTTAGCAAGGCTAAAGCATTATACCACAGGCACTGTTTGGTTCCGGATCGGATAAGATGGGAGACCCAAAAGGCGATCGCCCCCAAGCATGGGCATGAGGATAGCACTAAAATCCGCTCTTGCCAATCCTTCTTTAGCCGTAAGCATTGTACTCTAAGACGATCGTCTTTAAGATATCGCGGGACACGAGGCGATCCTATTCTGCAAGCTTCTTTAACGGCAAGGGTTTGATTCACAACAGTCTCCTGGTTTTTCATCAAAGCCTGAGCCCGAATGCCCTCTGGCTTCTTCAGTCAACTCTCAAGCAATAAATCTCAGAATGGATATAACAGCAGCGGTTTTATATAACAAAGAGGGCTACCACACCGGAGGCAAAAAACTTCTGGGGCGTCATTCAGCCGGAGAAGGGTTTCTCAAAAGCTTAGTCCAACACGGAACCGCTGACTCTCTCTACTGTTGCGCCGATAGCGAAACAACCTTTAAGGAGTTTTGTTCGCACATCCAACCTTGGCTGCAAAAACCTCGGAAAGTTCGCTGGATTCCGATGGAACGACCGGATTTGCTATCTCAACCGGGCACACTTTACCGACCAGATCCGGTTCTGTCGCAGATGGTGTGGGCGCGCAGATTTGTCGATCAGCGGGCCTACAGCGTTTGCGGCGTTACTCACACGATCGGTACACAATACATCATGGAGGCGATCGGCGATTTAATCACCGCACCCATGCAGCCTTGGGACGCCCTGATCTGCACCTCTGCCGCCGTGAAAACAGCAGTAGAAGGAGTTATGAGGGAATGGTCTGAATATTTAGCCCAGCGCAACGGCGGTAAACCGGAGATTTTGGTCAAATTCCCCGTTATTCCCCTAGGAGTGGATTGCAGCGCGTTTCCGCAGGGTGTGGAAGCACTTAATAGTCGCCGCCAACTGCGACAAGAACTCGGCATTTCTCCCGAAGATATTGTTGTGTTATTTGTCGGTCGATTGACTTTTTCTGCAAAAGCTCATCCAGTACCCATGTACATCGCCCTAGAACGGGCCGCACAACAGACAAAAGCCAAAATCCACTTAATTCAAGCCGGTTGGATCGAAGATCCGAGAGAAGAACCCGACTTTAAAAATAGTGCACAAATATTTTGTCCCTCGGTGAATGCTATTTTTTTAGATGGGAGACAGCCGGAAATTAGAATAAATATTTGGTCGGCCGCCGACATTTTCATTTCGCTGTCCGACAACATTCAAGAATCCTTCGGACTGACACCAATTGAAGCTATGGCGAACGGACTCCCGGCCATAGTCTCTGATTGGAACGGATACAAAGAATCTATACGCCACGAAATAGACGGATTCCGCATTCCCACACTCATACCGCCCCCGGAATCTTGTTTAGATTTAGCCCTAAATTATCTTGACGGCAGCTTAAATTGGCCGACTTACATGGGTCACACTTCCCTCGCCACAGCAGTAGACATTGATGCTTGCACCCTGGCATTGTGCCAATTAATTGAAAACCCCGAATTGAGAAAGCGGATGGGGGAAAATGCCAGACAAAGGGCGAGGGAAATTTATGATTGGAAAGTAGTAATTGCTGCTTACGAACAATTGTGGCGGGAATTAGCAGAAATTCGCCTCGCGGCACCGGAGTCAGCACCTTTAAAAGCCGGGAAGCCGCCTTATCCCCTAGGCGACGATCCGTTTCGGGTATTGGGTAATTATGCGACTAGAAGTTTAAGCAATGAGATGATGCTGAGTCTGGGTGCGATCGCCACACCAGAACTTTTAAAGCAGGTACAGACAATTAGGTTTACCAGTTTTGGTGAAGATAGGAGAATATCTGTTAACATTCAGATGGAGATATTGGATACAATTAAGCAGGAAGGTGCGATCAGCGTGGGGGAAGTTATCCGACGCTACGTTAAAAACGAGCAAGAATTAGCATACCTATATCGGACGATGCTCTATCTGGTGAAATTTGGTATCTTAGTTATTAGTCATTAATCAATGTAGGGTGCACACTGGACACAGACAAACCCAATAATAAGCGCGCTAAAAACGACTTGTCGCGTAATTTATAAATAATATTGAACGCGAACTCAAGAATATTTTTTCCTTCTTCATCCCTCTTCCTAAAAAAATCTATGCTGAGAAAATCTGCACTCTTAGAGATAATTGCTGGTAAGAATCGTGGTTTGCTGGCGACTCCCAGCGACAAACAAGCGATTTTAAGTGCGATCGCCCAATTGGAAGATTACAACCCCACAACACGCCCTGTCGAAGCTGCAGAGCTTTTAAATGGAGATTGGCGGTTATTGTACACCACCAGCCGCGAACTGCTGAATCTTGACAGTTTTCCCTTGGTCAAATTGGGTCAAATTTATCAATCTATCCGCGTCAAAGAATCTAAAATTTACAATATTGGCGAACTTTACGGATTGCCTTATTTGGAAGGAATTGTCAGTGTAGCAGCGAGATTTGAGCCAACTTCGGAACGGCGAGTGCAGGTGAAGTTTGAGCGGTCTATAGTAGGTTTAAGCAGGTTGATTGGCTATGAATATCCGGGGAAGTTTATCGATGAGATTGAGTCGGGGAAAAAGTTCGCTGCTGTAGATTTCGGGCTGGATACTCGCGAACAGCAGGGATGGCTGGATATTACTTATTTGGATAAGGATTTGCGGATTGGACGGGGAAATAAAGACAGTGTTTTTGTCTTGACAAAAGAGTGATTTTGTGAGGTGTGATTAAGTGCGATCGCCCCTTAACTCATTCTCAATTTATCTTTCCTTCATCCGCGTTTATCCCCGTTCATCTGCGGTTACAAATCAAAAATATATCCCTTTTGCAAACAGTTCAAGACTTCATAAATATTGTTACTCCGTCAGTTTTGTCTGTTCTTTCTTTTCCGTCGGCATTGACTTTCTGACAGCTAGCATCAACTCCGCCTCGCTACATCGATACAAATCTCGCATTCGGAATACTTGCCAAACTTCCATCTTTGGCAAGGTTCGGCTTTTTTCCCAGTTGCGAATTGAAGACTCCGCGCATTCTAGTTCCCGTGCTACGTCTAAGATTGTCAGCCCTGCACGTTCTCTCAAGGCTCTCAAATCCATAGCTGAATAAACCTTTCAATATAAGAAGTGTTAATATTTAGCGCCAAGTATTGACACATGAGGTGAGTTTGGTGTTTAATCATAGTAGTAGAGGCGTTAGTCGATTTCCGGCAAGAGACTTACTAACGCCCTTTCCTGTAGTCCATAGAGGATACTAAACCATCATGCCACAAAACGGTTATCAACAGGGATTCGCTGCGAATCCTGGGGCGATCGCGTACCAAAAACGCCTTTACCCTTGGGCGATCGCCAAACTCATGCCCAGTATGCAGCGGGCGATTGTGGGGCGATTTCGCAGTCGATCGGATGCTGACGGGCACTTACTGTGTCTGCGTCAACTGATGCCTCAAGCAACGCTTGTCGTAGTCTTTGACTTGCAACCAGACTTAGAAGTACCAATGGCGGCGCCCACAGCAATTCGATAAGCACAAGGATGGCGATCGCCATTTGTAGGGGCGGTGCCCCCGTGCCCGCCCCTTCGTCTGACTGCAAGTCGATCTTTCTTGTATTTTCCTTCTTCCTTTTTAAGAATGACTCAGACTCGATAATTCATCCGTGTATCCGTCTCCTCATCCGTGTAGTGCCTTCCTTCTTTCTTCTGCTATAAATAGCGACTTAAGTTAGGATAAAAATATCCTAAATTTGCTTTTAAATCATGACTTCTACAACTGCAAAATTCATCGTGTCTCAAGTGGGCGAAATTCCCCAATGGCAAGCCGCGACGTGGGAAGATTATGTAGCAGCCTGCGAAGATCCATCTTTGGAGGAAGCCAGAATATTTTTTTATGAAGGATATCTTTGGATAGACATGGGTAATGAAGGGCCTCAGCACGCCAGATTTAACAACCTCTTGACGCTGGTATTTTACGCCTGGTTTGTCAGCAAAGGAGGACAAGCTTTCGATGATTTGGGCGGATGTGTAATTGAGAAGCCAAAGGTGGGAGGAGGTGCGCCCGATCGCATTTTATATGTCGGCGGAGAATTCATCCAGTGGCAAAAAGGGGAACCGCGCCGACTTAATCTAAATAAATCGCGAATTCCCGATTTAGTGATAGAAACTTCCGATACGACTTTGGCCAGTGATTTAGATGAAAAAAAGCGGTTGTATGCTGCTTTGGGAATTCCTGAGTATTGGGTAGTAGATATTAAGGGCGAGAGAGTTTTGGCATTTCGCTTGCAGGAAAACGGGAAATATCAGGAATGCGAGATTTCCGGTGCGCTTGAGGGATTGCCAATTGCTTTGCTGTCGGATACTTTGAAACTTTTGGGTGAGGGAAATGGGACGGCGGCGATGTGGTTTGCTCAACAAATTGGGAAGTTGTAGAGAGGTTGGCGAAAAGTACGTTAGCGAAGCCCTCGAAGAGGATCGCACGCGATTCACAATAATTTTTTCAAGCTCGACTCTAGGGCTGCCACAATCTCTGAGAATGTTGATATTTGTGCTAAGCTAATCTACAAAAGATGTCACGATCGTGCAGTAACCTTTCTGTGATTTAAAGGAGCAAGTCAATGAATATTGTCTTAAAGCCGGAATACGAAGAGTTTATTCAAGCGCAAGTTCAAAGCGGAAAATATGGCAGCGCTGAAGAACTAATTGGAGAAGCGATCGCACTTTTAAGAGAACGAAAACAACGCATCGAAGAACTCCGCCAGAAAATAGCAGTGGGAACTGCACAAATTGCTAAGGGACAAGTGACAGATGGAGAACTCGTGTTTGCCAAAATTCAAGAAAAGATCGATCGAAGAGAACAGTCAGGGGCATGAACAGTTATACATTTTCAGATGAAGCCGTCCGAGACTTGAATGAGATTTGTGAGTACATTGCTGGCAATAGTTCCAGGGCAGCCAGCGAGCTTTTTGATGCAATTCGTCAAAAATGTAAACTTGTCGCCGAATTTCCCAATATGGGCAAACGCTATGAGAGGTTATCCCCCAACTTGCGCGGATTTATTGTTAGGGATTATTTAATTTTTTATTACCCGAGATCGGACGGGATTGATATTGCTCGCGTTCTGCGGGGTGATCGAGACTTGGAATTATTGTTTTTAGAGTTAGGGGAAGATTAATTAGCGTTGGATCGATCTGAACGGGCGATCGCACTTGTAAAAAAGGGCGATCGCGCTTAATGCTTCTCAATTTTTGGCACACTTTTAGCTTAAATAATAACATATAATAAAAATATATCTGCCCTGTTAATCTGCCATGAATGTACAATCTGTTTCGCGTTATGTCGCACGTCACCCTGAAATTTTGCAAAGCGAACCAATTATCGCAGGAACCAGGACTTCCGTTCGGGCGATCGTGGAATTGTGGCGTTTGGGTATTACTCCTGAAGAAATCCCCATGCACTTACCTCACCTGAAATTAGCTCAAATTTTTGACGCGCTGAGCTTTTATTTGGATAACCAAGAAGAAATAAATACTTATATTGAGCGCAATCGAATTCCTGAAGAATTGATTCATCCTGCTGTTAAATCTGCAATGAGAAAGCCGTGAAACTGTTTGCAACTATTTATACAGATGAAGATGTTTCAAGGCTTGTAGCTACTTTACTGCTGGCTAGAGGGTTCGATGTGACGACAACCAGCGAACAGGGAATGCTGAGTAAATCCGATAGCCAACAATTAGCTTACGCAGCATCTATGGAGCGATGTTTGCTCACCCATAATCGCGTAGACTTTGAGCGACTGCATCTAGATTATATGACAGAAGGAAAACAACATTCTGGGATTATTGTGATCCCTCAAAAGAACCCCTATGAGATTGCTCAACGGGTTGCCATTTTATTGAATACGCTAACGGCTGATGAAATCGCTAATCAGCTTTTATATGTATAAAGCGATCACACTTGGAAAAAAGGGCGATCGCACTCTTGCCCAAAAACGCGATCAAAATTATCGGCGTCCATCTGCATCATCAGCCTCAATCTGCGGTCAAAAGAAAGACCAGTCGCCTCCCTTACAATCATAAAAAATATAAAATATAAAATCATAAAAAAATGCTCCGACTCTCCCAAACCCAACTCAAAATCCTCGAAGAATGCCCCCGCAAATTCCAACACAGCTACCTAGAACTACTCGCCACCACCGCCTCCCCAGAACACAAAGAAAAACTCACATGGGGAAGCCACTTTCACCTATTAATGCAGCAGCGAGAACTCGGACTTCCCATTGAATTTATCATTCAACAAGACCCGGAACTGGGACGCTGTGTAGCAGCATTTATCAACACCGCACCCGAACTTTTCGCCGATTCAGAAAATAGCGATAGAATTTTCCGCCAAGCCGAACATCCCCGCACCCTAATTTTCCAAGACTACCTATTCACCGTTATCTATGACTTACTAATAGCAGAACCAAACGCCGCTCAAATTCTCGACTGGAAAACCTATCCGCGCCCTCAAAAATCAAAATGGATAGCCGAAAGTTGGCAAACTCGCCTCTATTTATACGTCTTAGTAGAAACCAGCGATTATTCCCCCGAACAAGTTTCGATGACATACTGGTTTGTACAATTGCAAGGAGAAGAACCGCCGCAAAAACTCACATTTGATTACAACCAAACAGAACACGATCGCACAAAACAAGATTTAACCCACCTATTGCAGCAGCTAACCGACTGGCGACAGCGCTATACCGAAGGCGGCGAATTCTTACCCCAAGTAGAAATTAGTTCTAATCTTTGCAATTCCTGTCAATTTGCCACTCGCTGCAACCGCACAACAGACAACACAGTTTCCTCATCCAATCTTTCCGCAGAAACTCCCACAGATTGGCTACCCAATCTTGCTATTATTGAGGAAATGTCTATTTAATTCAAATCTTTTACTATGCCAACTATTAGTCGCCCGGTGGGGGCGGGTTTATAGATATTGTGGATGTGAATGAAAGATTGTTGGTGAACCCGCCCCTACAGGAATTAATGAAATAACTTATGACTGAACTACTTCAAATTTTGCCAAGTCAACTCCTATCCCAACCCCCAGATTGGCTGATCCAAGCTGTCAGGAACCATGCACCAGAACTACCCGGAAACTATGCCGCCACACTTCTGTGGTATAGAGGAATTCAAAACCCCGAACAAATACCCGGTTTTTTAAATCCCCAACTTTACCAACCAGCAAGTCCCTTTGAATTCGGACTAGAAATGAACTGGGCGATAGAAAGAATCCAGCAAGCACGAAAAAGCGCCGAAAAAGTCGCAATTTGGGGAGATTTCGACGCCGACGGCATTACCTCAACCTCGGTACTTTGGGACGGACTGGGAGAATTTTTTGATCAAAACGACCAACTAATTTATTATATTCCCAACCGATTAACCGAATCTCACGGACTCAATATCACAGGAATAGATGCCTTAGCAAAAGCGGGAATTCGCTTAATTATTACCTGCGATACAGGCAGTACAAACATCGCAGAAATCGAATATGCGACTAGCTTAAACATCGATACAATTATTACCGACCATCATACATTACCAGACGATCGCCCGCCAGCTACAGCCATTATCAATCCCCGCTACTTTCCCCCAAACCACCAACTATTTAACCTGTCAGGAGTTGGAGTAGCTTACAAATTAGTTGAAGCATTATATCACACATTACCCGATATTCCGCAGCGCCCGCTCACAGATTTATTAGAATTAGTAGCGATCGGCTTAATTGCCGATTTAGTCCAACTTACAGGAGACAGCCGCTACCTAGCACAAATCGGCATCCAACAACTGCAAAAACAAATCGCAAATCCCACCCGCCCAGGAGTTGCAAAATTGCTCGAACTGTGCAAAAGATCGGGCGATCGCCCAACCGACATTTCCTTCGGGCTCGGCCCCCGAATCAACGCCGTCAGCCGCATTCAAGGCGACGCTAGCTTCTGCGTAGAACTCCTCACCAGCCGCGACAAAAAACGCTGCGATGAATTAGCAAAT
The DNA here is from genome assembly GCF_036701555.1 of Microcoleus sp. Pol10D4. Lineage (NCBI taxonomy): Bacteria > Bacillati > Cyanobacteriota > Cyanophyceae > Oscillatoriales > Microcoleaceae > Microcoleus > Microcoleus sp. Pol10D4. The sequence continues at coordinate 11,745 of NZ_JAUBRA010000024.1, read as the reverse complement.
TTAACCGAAATTGCCAACTCCCGGCGCAAATCTTTACAAAAAGATGTTGCCAAAGATGCCGCCGCCAAATTAGCCAAACTTGACCTCTCAACCACCAGCGTCATCGTCCTCAGCGACCCGCAATGGCCGGTAGGAGTATTAGGATTAGTAGCGGGACAAATCGCCCAAGAATACGGCCGTCCCGTGGTTTTATTCTGCACAGAAGGAAGCGAACAAATTAACGAAAATTCCCCGGAAACGCAATTTACATCCTTATTAGATTTAGAATCACCAACACTTTCCCCATCCAAAATTGCTAGGGGTTCCGCCCGTTCCGCCAATCAAATCGACCTTTACCAATTAGTCAAAGACCAAGCGCATTTATTGCACAGATTTGGCGGTCATCCCTTCGCTGCTGGATTAAGTCTCCCCGTTGAAAATATCCCCCTATTTACCGATGCGGTAAATCAGCAACTGCGACAACAATACAGCACCGATAGTTTAACAGCCGCCCCCGTTCAAGCCGACCTAAAAATTACTGTCTCCGAATTAGGCAAGGACTTATTTCAAGAACTAAAATTGCTCGAACCTTGCGGTATGGGCAATCCCGCACCCAAATTGCTGATTGAAAACTGCTGGTTTGAAAATCTCTGGAATCAAAAAATCAAGGATTTGAAAGGGCAAAAAGTAGAATATATCAAAACAGAATTTATAATTAGAGACGAATCTAGCGATACGGGATTTCCAGGTATTTGGTGGGGACACAATCAAAACGAAGTTCCCCAAGGCCGCTGCGATGTCACCGTTGAACTAGATTTTAATACTTACAAATCGCGGTATGAAGTGCGCCTCGTAGCACTACGGGAACGCACGGAAGAAAACCAAATAAATTCGCAGAATAAAATAGATTGGATTGTAGACTGGCGCAATAGAAATAATGATGAAGAGTTGTTAGCAGCCAGCACAAACTTAGAATCTCCAATACCGATCGACAATCTAGTTTACAATTCCGAAATGGTCGATCGCGAAAACTCGATCGTCCTCAAAGAATGCCCCGCAAGCTGGGACGAACTGCGGATCTGGTTTCGCCAAGCACAGCACACTCAGAAAAAACTCGCGATCGCCTACACATTACCCCCACTCGTACCCCCACAGCAAATCTGCCAACAGCTAATCGGCATAGCCAAATATCTCAGCCGCACCAAAAAACCCGTCACCAGACAGCAACTCCGCCAAAAACTCGGCATCAGCGACACATCCCTGCAACTGGGGTTCAAAACCCTAACATATCTCGGTTTCAAAATCAATTATCGCGATCGAGCTTTCCACATCACCAGACAACCCGAAACCGCACAGCAGGAAGACGCGCCAGATCAAATCCCCCAACCGTTATTAGATAGTCAATCCATCCAATCCTCCGTGCCAAATTCCCCCATCGCCGCCCGTTTTGCAGCGCAATTCCTAGCAGCAGTCTCCGAAGAACAATTCCGGCGGAAATATTTCTGTGAAGTACCCCTTTCCACCATTGTGTCGATCGCCCGAGAAACCGTTTTCCAAGAAGATTCTACAGCAAATCCCTTCTAACTGATATCTGCCAACATTTTCAGTAACAGGCAAGATGCCTGTTCCACTTATAAGTTGACTTTTTTGGTGGGTGAACAGGCGAAACCCCTGGTGGGGCGGGCTTCTAAGCTGTACAGAATTTAAATTGTATATGTCAATTCCCTATTCCCCATTAGCAAGAATCCTCTGGGCCTCTTCCTCTCTCCCTCTCCCCCTCTCTCCCTGGCAGGGCCTATTCCTGACACGGATGCAACATCTCAGTTCTAAGAAATATCTTAGTTCTGAATTCATCCCGATAAAATAAGGCATAGGGCAATGGGAGTTATCCGTTGCGACTCAGGCCCAAAACTCATAACTCCTAACTCAGAGCCCAAAACCCAAAACTCCCTACCGCCAAACTCGATCGCCCATCTCCCATTTAAAACCCCTATGCTTCTCTGTCCCCGCTGCCAATTTGAAAATCCCAATCCAAACAAGTTTTGTCAACAGTGCGGAAATTCCCTAATTTACAAACCTTGCCACGAATGCGGTGCCCAAGTCGCTTTTAGCGCCAAAGAATGTCAGAATTGCGGCGTCACAACAGGTCAAGTGTGGCGGGCCATTATCTGCGGTCGATCGAATTTTCCAGCAGTCGAGGCAGACGAGTCAACCCTACCCCCAGCCGAGTTTCCACAAACTACATCGCCCCAGAACTCTGCTGAACCAATCACAGACAGCATTCAAACCGAAATCACCACCCCAGCCGAATCCCCAACAGCAGTCGAACCAACTTCTCCACAGCCAAGCGATGGCGAATTCAGCAGCCCAGAAATGGACCCTGTGGTAGCCGTGGGGGCGATCGCACCAGCATCCTTTCAAACAACAGAAAAAAGCTCGAATACAGCACCAGAGAGCGAAATAGCCCCATCAGAGCAGACTTTTACAACCGCACCACAGCCTCAACAAATCCAGGAAGCAACAGAGAACCCCGACAGCCCAAACATAGCTGACATCTCCCCCCAATCTCCACAATTCCCCGTCGCCAATTCAGAATATTTAATCCCTTCCCAGCCAGCCGGAGCTTATTTAGACACTCAACAGCGCTACCAACTCCTAGAAACCGTGCCGCCGAGAAAACGCTCAGACACAGTAGCAGTAACAGTATTGGACTGTCAGCCGCTAGAAATGTCACCCCTCAAAGCCATGCTAGCAGCCAACTCTGCCAGCGTCGCCAGACGAACATCCCCCTATAGCGCAGCAATCAAACGCGGAGAAAATTCAACCAATCCCGCCTTAGCAGAGCTTTGCCAAGGCATAGCCGAACCTTATCTGGCACTCCGGTGGCAATTCTCTCAAAACCTGCCAGTCATTCACGATAGCTGGTCAGACAACGAACAGGCAGTCCTGCTGCTAGAAGACTGCTCCCAATGGCAACTGCTGGTAGAACGGTGGAATCAACCCGAAACTTCCACCCAGCAAATTTTATACTGGCTGCACGAAATGACAGAACTCTGGGCTGCCCTAGAACCCTGGCGCTGTCGGCAAAGCTTGTTGGAACTGACAAATTTGCGAGTCAACCCCGACTCTTCCTTTTCCTTGGCTTCTTTGCGGCTGCAATACCTCTATCCCGAACCCGCCGGCTCAAACCTGCAACTGGTAGATTTGGGGCAATTGTGGCAGGTGATATTTAGCCAGTCAGATCATCGCACTGAGTTTGGCGCATTGCTCGAACTGCTGCAACAAATGTACAGAGGCGAGATTAACACAATCGAAGAATTGCGATCGCGCCTAGAAACAGTTCCCCTCGAACTCCAACCCGCACCTTCACCAAGCTCAACCCCGACGCGCAGGCATTACCACAGCCCCGACGAGTCGGCCCCCGACGTTGGCGAGGTCTTAACCCAGCCCATGCCACTCCAGATTTACAGCTTAGAAGACGCAGGTCTTACCGATGTGGGCCGCACGCGCGACCACAACGAAGACTTTTTTAGCATCTGGACTCAGCTCAACAAACTCGAAAGCTCCTTCGGTCGCATCTTTCAAACCAAAGGGCTTTACATTCTCTGCGACGGCATGGGCGGACACGACAGCGGAGAAGTAGCCAGCCAACTAGCGGCTGAAACCCTTAGAGAATTCTTGCAAAGCAGTTGGGAAAATCAACTACCTCCGGCAGACACCATCCGCGAAGGAGTGCTGCTAGCCAACAAAGCCATCTTTGAAATCAATCAAAAGGACGGACGCTCCGGCAGCGCCCGTATGGGTACAACTCTAGTCGCAGTCTTAGTTCAAGACACCCAATTCGCCGTAGCCCACGTCGGCGACAGCCGCCTCTACCGACTGAGAAAGGGACAAACCCTAGAAAAAATCACCTCAGACCACGAAGTAGGCCAGCGCGAAATTAAGCGCGGAGTTGACCCGGAAACTGCTTATGCCCGTCCCGACGCCTATCAACTAACTCAAGCCATCGGCCCGCGAGACAGTAATTTTCTCAAGCCTGACGTGCAGTTTTTAGACTTGTGCGAAGATACTTTGTTGATTTTAGCTTCCGACGGCCTGACAGATAATGATTTTTTGGAAACTCACTGGCAAAACACTCTCGAACCCCTGTTCAACCCCCAGGCTAATCTCGACCAGGGAGTTGCCCAGTTGATTGAACTCGGCAACAAACGCAACGGTCACGACAATATCACGGCAATTATCATTCGGGCGCAGGTAGGCGCATTTCGATTTTAGAATTTGGATGCTGCCAGCTTTTTCAAAGGTGGTGCTTTCCCCCGTGACCCCCTGGGTTAAACCTGCTATTTTTGCAGAGAAAAAAAACAGCTTCTGCCGTTTCCGGGCAAGGCTTTACTGCTCGCTCTGTTATTAGGTATCCGATGTTAAAACAGCTTCAGTTTGATTGCTCAAAAACTGATTACAGACCCATAAGATTGCAGAAAAGCTTTGGAGTACCAACTATTTATCCGTAGCTTTAATTTTGAGACTCAGTTCAGGGAATCTACCGGAAAAAGTTGCTTGATAGTAAGTGGATTCATCATAGTTGAAAGAGCTTTTACTTACAAAAATAGTTAGTCTAATGAAAAAAATCCACTAAAATGAAGTGAGTCGGCAGGCTGGCTAATGCGAAATCCGTTTGATACTCGATCGCTATCGTGGCAATGTGGGCATAGGTGGGAAGTGTCCGCCCTAGACATATATGTGGGGCTGACATCACAATCTGCTGCTACATCAAATTTACGTAAAAGTTTAGCGATTGTTTACCTAGTGTTTGTAGTTTCAAGTGTTAAATCGATCGACTGTGTTTTAATGAGCGATCGACTCCTCTGAGTTTTGACGAATAATTGTTCCCCAAAAACTATTTATAACTTCATGGTTTATGGAATCTTTAATCACAATCAGGATATTATAAAGTTTTAGTGAAACTAACCTGTGAAGCTCATAATTAATTTTTAATTTCTAATTTTTCAAAGCCCTACGTCCCTAATCTGTAAATTCCCGCCAACTCTCACTGCCACATCAGGGAGTTCAACCACATCAATCGAAAATGCTGCTGACTCTTTTAGATCCAGACAAACAGACCCCCCTGCAACAGTGGAGTTTCGAGAGCGAATCCATTATTCGCATTGGCCGCTCTCCAGACAATCACGTTGTGATCCCCAATGCTTTAGTGTCACGGCAGCATCTGGAATTGCAAAGAGTTAATAGCGGGAGCTCAAGCCAGTGGTACTTAGTCAATTCCGGGACAAATGGCACTTTGGTGAACGGTATTCTCATGTCTCAGGGTTGGATATCCGACGGTGCCCTGATCCAGTTGGCGCGGGGCGGCCCAATTCTGCATTTCCAAGTGATTACTATTGAACTCGGCGGCAAAATTAAGGCTAACCCTACCCTCAATCTCGTGGCACCGAGGTGTACCCACGCGGGAAACCCGGCGGGGAATTTATTCTGCATCCACTGCGGCGAACCGATTAAAGTCGATCGCACGGTGCGTCACTACCAAGTGCTGCGAACTTTGGGCCAAGGCGGTATGGGGACAACGACTTTAGCCTGGGATCGAGATAAAGCAAAAGCTCAACAACCCGGAAGTTCCCCTGCAGCTTCTCTGGTAGTCCTCAAGGAAATGAATGCTGATATGGCTCAAATAGTCAAAGCTCAAGAACTCTTTGAACGTGAAGCTAAAACTCTCAAGGCCCTCCACCATCCGGGAATTCCTCAGTTTTTTGACTTTTTTGTAGAAGGGGGGAAAAAATACTTGGTGATGGAAATGCTCCACGGCGAGGATTTAGAAAAACGCATCTACAACCGCGGGCCTGTTACTCCCCAACAAGCAATAGAGTGGATGATCCAAACCTGTGAGGTTTTGGACTACATTCACTCTCAAAAACCCCCGATCGTCCACCGGGATATTAAACCTGCTAATTTGCTGGTGCGCCACCGCGACAATTGCATTACAGTGCTGGATTTTGGTGCCGTTAAAGAAATCGGCACTCCTCCAGGGACTCGCATCGGCGTTGAAGGCTACACCGCACCAGAACAAGACCGGGGACAGCCTCTCCCTCAGTCGGATTTATATGCTATTGGGCCTACTTTGATTTTTTTGCTGACGGCCCAAAGCCCTCAAAACTTTTACGGGAAAATAGCTGGAGGTTACGGGTTTAAGCTCGAAAATATTCCGACGATCGCCCCCAAGCTGCGGGACACAATTTTGCGAACCACGGCAGCTAAGCCTGGGGATCGCTTTCAAACTGCTCAACAATTAGCTCGAGCTTTAGCAGCTTCGCTTTAACAGAAGTCATTAGTCATTAGTCATTAGTCATTAGCAACAGAGCAAAAGTCCGAGGGAAGAGGGAAGAAGCTAGCAACGGAAAATTTATCAAAGAAAATTTACCCGATCGCCTCGAAATTTCTCTCCGACACCCCAGTCCTCCGTCTTCTCTGTTATTCTTCGTCCCAAGCTTCTACAGCTATCAACTCGCTCACGGGATCTTGCATAGAAAAATCAAACTCTAGCAATTGCTGTTTCCAGTACGGCCATTCGTCGCCGTAAAGCAGAGCAATTTTCCAAATACTGTCTGTCGGCTTGATAATGTCAGACGTGACGAGAGAATGCACCTGACGCTGGAACTTAACCATCGGCTGTATAACCTTCTGGCTCATAATACCTCTTGAATTGTTTAAATTTTGTGAATTACCACTTCCGATCTCACACTTTTTACCGCAGTTTCGCCAAGAACAGTCTCGCCAAGATACGTGTAGATTTTTGTCGGGAAGCTACATATTCAACTTGTATCTTAACACAGTTCGTTTTGACAAGGGCCTATAAGCAGGACTGAAGAGTCAAGACCGACTTCAAAGAATTAATCATCTTTAAAATGTCCCGCTATATGCTGTCGATCGACAGTGGGAGGTTTGTCGCCTCGATTGTTTCCACATAGGGGCAGATGCAAGGGCTGCGTTCGGCTTGTTCTTGACAAGGCTGAGTTTGCGTAGGAGAAACTGTAACTACTGCGCTTTCGTTGCTACAGCGTAATTTCCGCTTTCCTGCGGGTAAACCACACCTGTTTCACCTTCGACCCTGGGTTCGCTGTGAGAGTGGGGTCTGAGCTACATAAACTGATTATAACTCTACTGACCGCAAAAGCGATCAAAAATTGTTAGATACTGTTGATCGCCACCCCTAAATGTCGATCGAACATTCAAAGGCGACAGCAGAGCGGGCGTACAAGCAAGTTCCCAACCCATCGTCCGTCCTGATTGAGTCAATCTAAAATCTAAAATCTAAAATCTAAAATTGTATGACTTGGACAAGGCGACACATTCTCACTCTGGCTGATTTTACCTCGGACGAATACGATACCGTGCTGCAAACAGCAGCCAGTTTTCGGGAGGTACTCGGCCGCCGCACGAAGAAAGTGCCGGCCCTGCAGGGTCAAGTGGTCGCGAATTTGTTTTTTGAACCTTCTACCCGGACTCGCAATAGTTTTGAGTTGGCGGCGAAGCGGTTGTCAGCGGATACGCTGAATTTCACCCCTGGAAGTTCTTCTCTAACGAAGGGGGAGACTATTTTGGATACGGCTAAGACTTATCTGGCGATGGGAACGGATTTGATGGTAATCCGGCACGAACAAGCTGGAGTTCCCAGCACGATTGCTTCGGAAATGGATCGCTTGGGGTCAAGAGTCAGCGTTCTCAATGCTGGAGACGGCCAGCACGAACACCCATCGCAAGGTTTGCTAGACTTATTTACTATTTGTGTTCTGTTAGATAACGAAAATCCGCGGCTGGAACTTTTAGCGGGCAAAAAAATTGCTGTGGTGGGGGATATTTTGCATTCGCGGGTGGCTAGGTCTAATATTTGGAGTTTAACGGCTTCTGGGGCAGAGGTTCATTTGGCCGGGCCGCCGACTTTGCTGCCGCTGTTGTTTGCTGAGTGTGGCGATGGTAGGGAAGGCAAGTTATTTTTGCACTGGCAGCTTGAACCTGCTTTGGCTGATGCTGATTTTGTGATGACTTTGCGGCTACAAAAGGAACGGATGAGCGACCATTTGCTGCCAAGCTTACGAGAGTACCATTCTTTGTACGGGATTACGCGCGATCGGCTCAAACTCTGCAAGCCGGATGTGAAGGTGTTGCACCCTGGCCCAGTTAACCGTGGCGTGGAAATTAGTTCTGATTTGATGGACGATGCCCAGTTTAGCCTGATATCTCAGCAAGTTACCAGCGGCGTAGCGGTGCGGATGGCATTACTTTATTTAATCGGCGGCGGTAAAGTTTAGGCTGTTAGTTGTTAGTCATGAATTTCGGATTTTCCATGATTTTCAGGATCGATCGCAGATTTAAAATAATCGTTACCCAGTACGGCCGGGTAACGATTAAAACTCTTTCTAGAAATGTCAAGTGCTCTAGTTAAGAGTTAGGAAAGCCAGGACGCAGACACCCAGCCGCCACCTTTGACTTGGGCCCAGCCGTTTCTGTAACGACCGGTCAATTTGATGTGGTCTCCATAATATAACTTGCCGATTACATGAGAACAGCCATTGGGACGGTTGCGGATATTCAGTCGGCCGCCATTAGTGACAACTTTGGCGTAGCTGTGATGGCCGTGATGGCTTTTCTTGCCGCAGCGGGAGTAGCAACTTGCGGCCTGCGCTTCACCACCGACACTCAGAACAGACAGGGCTACTGCCATACCTGCAACGCCTACCATTGCCGATTTAGGAATTTTAAATTCCAGTTGAAGTTCGGACTCTGGAGATTCATAAGCAACAAAAGAGTGGCTCAATGCTAGTGCTTCCATAGTTTCCTCGTGATTGTTGTTAACCTTTATTGGTGCAGACTCAGGTTGAAACGTCAATTAACAGCCCAAACTATTAACTTATGTTTCAGAAAAGGCACATCAGGGCGTTACTGTTTTGCTTTGGCCTAGTATCCGCCAATTTGCCTCAACCCTGCACAGGTATATCATCTCATCTAAGTAGCTTTCCGGAACAAAAAAACAAATAAAGTTTACATCTGCTGCTAAAAAGTTGGGTGGCGCCGATAAGTAGGAGGGCAGAATTAAACTTAACTGTGTCCTTGAAAAGGGAACGAAGTTATCGCTTGGGGTTTGAGATTTATTGTACTGAGTTGCGAATGACACTACTTATTTGCGTGCTTATTTATTGAATTGCTACACTAAGATCGGCAGTTAATTCTATCGAACAAGCATCCTGCTTGTCTTCAAGCACGCTCTTAATTTAGTTCGGGTCAGTCATAGTGTAGCCGATCGCACTCGTGCAGAAGTTCGGGGCGATGGCTTCGGGCCCTCGGCCGTGGTACGAGATTGGTCTCAAGATTAGCCACGCCGTTTCCCGGACAAGAATGCAAGACAAATCCATCGCGACTTGATTTGTGTCAAGATCGATCAAGTTCTCCAGCACCACTTCTTCCGCAATGAACTCCTTCGCTGCACTTTCGATCGGCACAATTCCTCAACGCCATGAATCAGACAGCTTCGCCATTACCTTAGCGCCGTTGTCTGTAGAGGAAATATACGCTTTGGCAGATGACCCCGCGAACGGAGCCGTGGTAATGATGAGCGGTACAGTCCGCAACCAAACTGACGGTCAAGCTGTAGTTTCCCTAGAATATCAAGCCTACGAACCGATGGCAGTGCGAGTATTCCAGCAAATTGCTACTGAAATCCGCCGCCAGTGGGCTGATGTCAATCGGGTCGCTATTCACCACCGTGTCGGACACTTGCAGGTGGGCGAAATCAGCGTATTGGTGGCTGTTGGCTGTCCCCACCGGGACTCAGCCTTTGCAGCTTGCCAGTACGCCATAGATACGCTCAAACACAATGTACCGATTTGGAAAAAGGAACATTGGGCTGACGGTTCTAGCAGTTGGGTTAGTATTGGAGCGTGCGAGGTTGTCGGGCATTAATCAAGGGATTTAAGATTTGAGATTTCAGATTTGAGATTGCAGAGGGGAACTTGTTACGATCCCCTAACGTCAAAAAGTGTGGAATGTTCGATGAGCCAATTCCACCGATGAGCGACTTTATTTCCGTGTCCTGGTCTGCGGTTGTGGCGACCGTTCAAAGAGTGCAATTGCCAGCCGAAAAACTCTCTAATTATGACTTGGTGTTGCGGTGTCAGGAAGGAAATCGACCTGAGACCACGGCCTTTTCAGAACTGTTGAAGCGGTATCAGTCCCACGTAGACAGGGTTCTCTATCACTTGGCCCCTGACTGGCAAGACCGAGCAGACTTGGCTCAGGAAGTCTGGATTCGGGTCTACCGCAATATTAACCGCTTGCAAGAGCCTGTTAAATTTCGGGGCTGGCTCAGCCGCATCGCCACTAATTTGTTTTACGATGAGTTGCGGAAGCGCAAACGGGTGCGAACTCCGCTGTCGCTCGACGTACCCCGTACTTTGGAAGATGGCGAGGTTGATTGGGAAATTCCGGCCGACAGTCCGGGGCCTGATGAAGATTTGACGACCAGAGAATTTTACGACCAGTTGCGGGTGGCGATCGCAGATTTGCCGGAAGTATTCCGCACAACAATTGTGTTGAGAGAAATAGAAGGTTTAGCCTATGAGGAAATAGCCGAAATGACCGGAGTTTCTCTGGGAACTGTCAAGTCGAGAATTGCTAGAGCTCGCCAAAGATTGCAGTTGGAATTGCAAAAATATCTCGATGGTAATTAGCAAGAGTAATTTCAGAGGCGGGTTAAGAAGATTTGGTGATGTTTGCTGTGACATCAAAACTTCTCTTTTAAAATATAAATAAGCAGTAAATCCTTCTAATAGCGAGTGCGTGATTCCCCAATTAGAGCAAGTCTGAAATTATGAATGGTAACTTTGAATCGGATAAAAATCAGAATCAGCAAGGTGTTGGGGATTCACTCGCTGAAACTCAAGTTAACAACAATTATGCCCAGGGCAATGTAACTACTATGATGCGCGATCGCTTTGAATTGCTAAGTGCTTACCTCGACGGCGAAGTGACGGCGACAGAACGTCGGCAAGTTGAGGACTGGCTGACAAATGACCCCACTACGAAGCGTTTGTACTCGCGACTGCTGATGATGCAGCAGAGTTTTCAGGCAATGCCGGTGCCTGCTGCCGAACAATCTGCACAGGAGTTGGCGACGAAGGTTTTGCAACGGGTGGAACGCAAGCCGAAACAAACTTGGATTGTGGGTGGAGGTGCGATCGCAGCTTTGTTGGTTGCGGTGGTGTCCGGTGTCGGTGGCGGCCGCCAATTGTTTGCTCCTCAGTTTGCTGGATCGCCCGTTCCTGCTGAATCTGACGGTTTAATTATGGCTTTGAACGAGCCTCTGGTGGAGATGGTTAATCCCAACGATTTGATGCTTGGGGTGAATGCACCGATCATGGATATTCCCAAAGTTGGTGTAGCAACCCCTCAAAAGTAATTGCCAAAGCCGCAGTAGGATTTCTGTACGGAAGTAGCAAAGCTCCCTAAAAAAGGGGGCTTTTTGCTGTTTTTCCCAGTTTTTCAAGGTGGATATATCCTTTGACGCTTTCCCGGCTTTGAATGACGAACTGTGGGGCGATCGCATCTTAATATCCTAGTATGTAGCGAGTGGAATTAGAGCGGGCGATCGCACTTGTCATCGATTTTTTGCAGATGTGCGATCGGCCTGGGGGGGTGACAAAGAGGTCTACGAGATAGACTGTATAAGGGTTGCAGCCCGCATACCTTGTTGATAAAAGCGGC